>NZ_JACVZN010000023.1:0-42318 GCF_017151895.1 Staphylococcus sp. EG-SA-15
AAAAGTAGTAACTAATGTATTTGGAGCGTTTCATAATAATTTTTTTAAAATTAAATTTGATAAAAATCTGTATGATAGATTGTTTTTAGTAGAGGTTTTAAATTCATCTAAGATACAAAATAAAATATTATCTTTAGCAGGATCTTCGACGATACCAGATTTAAACCATAGTGATTTTTATAGTATTAGTTCTTCTTATCCGCTGCTTAGAGAACAGCAAAAAATAGGTAAATTCTTCAGCAAACTTGACCGACAAATTGAATTAGAAGAACAAAAACTTGAATTACTTCAACAACAGAAAAAAGGCTATATGCAGAAAATCTTCTCGCAAGAATTGCGATTCAAAGATGAGAATGGTGAAGATTATCCAGATTGGAAAGAGAAGAAGTTAGGGGATATTACAGAACAATCTATGTATGGTATAGGTGCATCTGCAACAAGGTTTGATTCGAAAAATATATATATAAGAATTACTGATATTGATGAAAAATCAAGGAAATTAAATTATCAAAACTTAACTACACCTGATGAACTTAATAATAAGTACAAGCTGAAAAGAAATGATATTCTTTTTGCACGAACTGGTGCTAGTACGGGCAAAAGTTATATTCACAAAGAAGAAAAGGATATTTATAATTACTATTTCGCTGGATTTTTAATAAAATTTAAAATAAACGAACAAAATAGTCCTTTGTTCATTTACCAATTTACACTAACATCAAAATTTAACAAATGGGTGAAGGTCATGTCTGTAAGATCTGGTCAACCGGGTATTAATAGTGAAGAATATGCAAAATTACCTTTAGTTTTGCCCAATAAATTAGAACAGCAAAAAATAGCAAAATTCTTAGATAGATTTGACCGACAAATTGAATTAGAAAAACAAAAAATAGAAATACTTCAACAACAGAAAAAAGGCTTACTTCAATCGATGTTTATTTAATAGTAATGCATGAAATCCCCCACTATTTGTCAGGGAGGGATTTTTTTAAATCTTATAAATAATAAATCATTACAGTAAAAATCATGAGAATAATATTGAATTGCATCAAGTATATATTAAAATATAATTGGATAATGAATTATAAGTGAGAGAAACTCCTATTTTATATGTAAAATGTCCTAATCAAAATTATGAACATATTATTAGTATAGAATTGATACCAAAATAAACATAAGAGGTTAAGTATATATGAATAAAACAAACTTTGGGGATTATTTAAATAAAAGTAAGAGCAGGAAAATATATAAGATTTTTGATCAAAATTTGAAGCGAGAGTTTAGTTATTGGCAGTTTAGGAAACTTTTCAAATCTTATACAAGGCAGTCTGATGTACATGAGTTAAAAGTGTGTACTCAAAATGATGATACTATGGAGCAAATATGGATAGATAAAGCAAATCAATTTGGAGTGGCAGTGACTTGGAAAGATAATAGTATTATCGGATTTGTTATGCGTCCGTTAATCAATTATGATGCTATTAAGAATGAAACGACTTTAAAATACGCAGTGCCGACAACAGATTGCTATGAGGTTTTTTGGGGTGGAGATAATGAATTATATAATTATCACTATTTATACCCACATCAAAGGTATGCTATTGATTTAGTTATTAAAGAAAATCATAAAACATATAAGAATCAAGGAAAAGTAAATACTGATTATTTTTGTTTTGGAAAAGATATCATTGCGCCAGCAAATGGTACAGTTGAAAAAGTAGTGAATGGGGTTCAAGACAACAGTATTGGAAGTACGAATGAATCACAGTTTTTAGGAAATTATATTGTAATTAAGCACGCAGAAAATGAGTATAGCTTAATAGCTCATTTACAACAATATTCAATCATTGTGAATGAGGGGCAAAATGTTAAATATGGTGACTTCCTTGGGAAGGTTGGGAATTCTGGCAATTCTACTGAACCTCATATACATTTTCAAGTAATGAATGATAAGAATATTGAAGCATGTACGTCTTTGAAAATTCGATTTTTAAATAATCTAGAACTTATCAAAGGGGATGTGGTCTGCGGATTACAAGATGAATGATGGCGATACTTATAAAATCTCGACACTATAAAAATGGTATAGTGTCGAGATTTTCTTGCTTATTTAGTTAATTCAAAGTGTACGCCGGATTCATTATAAGTTGATGTATTTTTGTTTGTAATAGAGTAACCGGTCATTGAAATTTTAGATTCAATATCTGAAGCGGAATTTGTAGATTCGGGATTATAGAAGCTACATTCGTAAGTTTTATCATCTTTCTTTTTAAGTATAAACATACCTTTTGCTTTAACTTCGACTTTAGTGTTGTTAATGATAAAAGTTTGAGTGCTATCACTATAATTAACCCCAGCCCAAACCGATTCATTATCTTTCACAACGTGGAAGTCATCTTCTTGCTTAACGACAGTTACTTCATCTTTTTTTGTCTTAAAGTCATCTTTAGATAAGCCTGGATACAACACATATCCATATTTATTGTCAGAATTAGAATGCTTTTGAGTTACTTCATAATACTCATCAGTTTTTCGTGTATCCTTTTGGCTTTTATTTATTTCTTTCCAATTTCCAGTATGAGTTTCTTTTTTTATGGAGATTTTAGATTTGTTTAAAAAATGATAGCCTATATTGTTTTTAGGTTTATTGGTTGACTCTAAAAAGACGGAATTGGTTCCCTGATTATCGGAAGCGGTTGTTTGTTTATCGTCTGTATATAACGTATACCCATTCGCTTTGCGATTTTCAATCGTTGTCACTGGATTCTTTGATGAATCAGTACTTTTAATGCCAGTTCCTAAGAAGACAATTTTATCGTTTAATATGAAATATGATTTTTTGGCAGTTAAAGTTTTGTCCTGATTTTCAAAATCCATTCCGATACTAGCATGTTGGTCATCGAATTTTGTTCCGCCTACAAAAGTTTTACTAGACTTTTTATCATCCGTATCTTTTAATACTTCATTTTCTAAAGTTGTAGTACCTGCTAATCGTTTCATATCGGCTGTCGTCCAGAAGTTATCACGATAGTGTTTGACATCGCTATTGTATAAATAAGACATTCCTGCACCAGTATGCCAACCTTTTAGATTTTCATTATTGATACTTTCGTAACGTGCGACGTTTTTCGACGTCATACTCAAACCAAATGCAAAGTCTAAGTCTTTGTTATGATAGGTGACACGATCCATGTCATTATATATTTTAAGTTGCTGTGTTAAACCGTTAGTAGAAATAGTGCTATCATCCATTAAAGACTTCATTTTATCTATGTCTGAATATGAATTTAAATAATCATTTTGTTTATAACTTGAATCTGACTCTACTGAAGATTTGACAATCTTTTTATATTTAGCTTTTGTTGACTCATCCATGGCATCACTTAATCTCAACAATGATTTCATTACAGTTGCAGATGCTGAGTGACTCGTTTCATTTTCACGGCTAATGGCTCTACCACGTGATAAATCCATCATTTCACCTTTATAAATGAGTGGCATAAATCCTTCATCAATCCACGACTTTAATGTTGTATCATTTTGATTACTATCTTTAAAAGGTGTTTCTTTTATCATCGGCATCATTTGAGAAATCCCCTCTAAGAGTACAACGCCATAAGCACCAGTGTATGGGACGTCTTGATGATCAATATAAGAACCGTCTTTATAGAATCCATTACGTTCTTTACCAGTTGCATTACTTTGAACGTAAGTGAAGACTTTATTAAATGAATCTATTGAATTTTTCGTCATATCTTTATCTTCTTCGATAATACTTTCTAAAAGTTTCACCTTAGAAATGTCTACTAAATTTCCGCCTTTAGCAGGTTCAGCTTTTCCTACAGAAGATAATATTTTGTCACTATCTGGGGCGAAAGTTTTAATAGGGGCAGTGAATTTTTTCTTCTCTTCATTTGAAAATTGATCATTCAGCAATATAAGCGTATTTGTTAATGATTTAGGTGTTCCAATTTCATAATCCCACCAATTTAAGTTGGTATTCTTTTGAGGTGCTGATTTTGAGAAATTAGTTTTTAGATCAGCAACTTTTTTATCTGGTTCTTTTCCATATGCATTTTTATGCAGCCACTCAAGTGCATCTTTCACTTTCTTCTTGTTTTCATCTGTTTTTAATTTAGTATCTTTATGCCTCATCGCTTCTGCGATTTTCTCAATATTACGATAGGTACGAGTCATATCCGCAGACTTTGTATCTAAATCTTTTGAGTTTTCCCACAAGTATTTCCTATCACTTTCAGTTTTCATCTCACTAAGTAATTTCTTTGCCTCATTCTCCGTAGCCTCAAACTTCTTCTTCATTGCGTCATTCTTCTCATCATACTTATCATAACCATAGTTAACGTCCAGCCATGTGTTCCTCAACTTTTCATAATTTGGCGTTTGAACATTCGTATCAGCCACAGCGATTTGATATTTATCAATACTTCTGAATTCACCACCATTCAAAGTAATCACACCAGCCATTAATAACGTAATGGTGGATAAATTTTGCCATTTCTTTATTCTATATGTCATTGACATGTCTCCTTTTTGTGTTGCGCGTGCGCAATGAATATTATGATTAAATAATGATTCAATTTTTCAAAATTCGTTAACGTATACAAATGACTGTCTACTGTCAAACAATCCACAAAGAATGTTGATGCATATAAACAATCGATCACCCAAATTTTCCGCATCACCCAAAAATTGCAACGAAAATAATTTTTAAAAAATTAAATATTATCAATCTTAGTAATTATATCATTTTAAATATTTAAGTTATACAATTTTTAAAGTAATTAAAAACGATGAAAAGTAAAATGTTAAAAAAGAGACAAATTTAAATTTGAGTAATAAAATAAGAAGTATTCAAACAAAGGTGGCAATATATAAAGCAACATTACTTTAGACGACCAAACATAACTGAAAGGATAGTCGCAATGAAAACTAAAGAAGTCGTAGCGCTCATGAATATATCTCAAGACACTTTAAGATATTATGAAAAGGTTGGTGTGATTCCACCTGTTAATCGAGATGAAAATGGATATAGAATATATAATGATAGTGATTTAAATTGGATTTATTTAGTGAAAAATTTGCGAAATGCAGGCGTCAGTATTGAATCGCTTATCGAATTTTGTAGGTTAGCGCAGCTTCCTAAAAATGAAAATATTCAAGCACAGCAAAAGCAAATTTTAAATAAGCAACTCGAAGAATTAAATGAAAACTTAAAGACAATTCATGATGCGAGAGATTTACTACAATATAAAATTGATAATTATGATAATCATATTGCTAAAATCAATGCTAGTGATAATCATGATGCCAATGTTGAACGTCTTTGGGAGAGAAAGTAAACCTATGGCTTGCTATAGAGTTTGCTCCATGGTTTATAGTGGACTTACAAGATAAAGGAGGTTCATTTTATGAATCATATTGAAATAACTAAAGATGTAAAGATACCAGTATTAGGTTTCGGAGTATTTCAAATTCCTCAAGAACAAACAGCAGAAGCGGTTAAAGAAGCAATTAAAGCGGGTTATAGACATATTGATACAGCACAAAGTTATTTAAATGAAACTGAAGTAGGTCAAGGTATTGAAGCTTCAGGTATTGATAGAAGTGAACTATTCATTACGACTAAAGTATGGATTGAAAATGTTAACTATGAAGATACTATCAAATCAATCGAACGATCATTACAACGATTAAATTTGGACTATCTTGATCTAGTGCTTATTCACCAACCTTATAATGATGTATATGGCTCATGGCGTGCATTAGAAGAGTTAAAAGAAAATGGTAAAATTAAAGCAATCGGTGTATCTAACTTCGGCGTTGATCGAATTGTAGATTTAGGTATTCACAATCAAATTCAACCACAAGTGAACCAAATAGAAATTAATCCATTCCATCAACAAGAAGAACAAGTTGCAGCACTTCAACAAGAAAATGTTGTGGTAGAAGCTTGGGCACCATTTGCAGAAGGTAAAAATCAATTATTCCAAAATCAATTGTTGCAGGCCATTGCAGATAAATATAACAAATCAATTGCACAAGTTATTTTACGCTGGTTAGTAGAACGTGACATCGTTGTACTCGCAAAATCAGTGAATCCAGAACGTATGGCTCAAAACTTAGATATATTTGATTTTGAACTTACAGAAGAAGATAAACAACAAATTGCGACATTAGAAGAAAGTAATAGCCAATTTTTCTCACATGCTGATCCAGAGATGATTAAAGCACTTACAAGCAGAGAATTAGATGTTTAATCATAATATAACAAAGTAAATAATTTACATTACACTAACCTGAAACTTGGATGTTTAAGTCTTTGTTTCAGGTTATTTTTTACTCTTAAAAAGTGAAAGGAGCAAGCAAATAAGTTATTATATATTTTTATATTATGCAATAACTTACCTAAGATAATAATTATAGTATTGATAATTTTATAAAATGAAGTATATAATGAATGTAGAATAAATTGTATAGGGGATAATAACATGAAATATAAACATTTTGCCATTATTACTTTAATTATAGGCATCGTAATGCTCACGGCAATGTACTTTGTACCATTTGGATATCATAAAGTACCAATATTTGCAGGAATGGCGATTATTTTTACAGTCTATTTTAGTAATAAAAAATCTATTGATGAAACAAATATCTTTAGTAAGAAAAATCGCAATAAAAATAAACAATAAAATGAGTTGTAAGCATAAGATTTACAGTTAATTTTTTACGAATGGGCCTTTAGCGATTGAAAATGTTATAAAGTAACATCCTATTCAAATAAAAATCGCTACAAAACCAAGTCATTAAACACGCAATAATTAAAATTTTCCACTCATTTTAATTTGGAATTCCAAATGTCGAATTCCAAAAACCAAACTTCGAATTCCAAAAACGCAACTCCAAAATAAAAAGCATTTCCCTGTTAATCGGGAAATGCTTTTTACGTACTGATTACTCTGTCATTAATGATTTTACAACGGAAACCATGTCGTCATGTATGACCAAAGTAGCGTCGCTATCATAAGGTGTTCGATCTTTATTGATAATAATTAAATTGTCGCCTTTAAAATTTGATATTAATCCTGCGGCAGGTTGTACAACGAGTGATGAACCTAGTACAACAAGGGTGTCAGCATGTTCAATTTTATTTAATGCCCTTATGATGGTAGGTTGATCTAACATTTCACCGTATAATACGATGTCCGGTCGAATGGCACCACCACAATTATCACAATGTTTCAAAGTTCTATCAATAACATCTGACTTCGTATAAGATTTATGACATGCATTACAATAAAAACGATTTAACGTGCCATGTAATTCATCAACATGTTGACTTCCAGCGTCTGAGTGCAAACCATCGATATTTTGCGTGATGACACCTAAAGATTGTTGATTACGTTCTAATTTTGCAATCCAATCATGAACGATATTAGGCTTCGTATCGACAAATAGTAAACGCTTATGGCAGAAATTGATAAAACCTTCAGGATCATCTTCTAAATAATCACGGCTTAACAAGTATTCTGGCGAAAGTCCATCTTTTGAAATTTCATCAAATAAGCCACCCATTGAACGGAAATCTGGAACGCCACTTGCGACAGATACACCAGCACCTGTGAAAAATGTAATACGATTCGAACTATCTATAATATGTTTTAATGTCTCTAAATCATTTCTCAAAATAAACACCCCATCAAAATAATGAATGATTTATAACGTCTTTTGCTTTTATTATAGTATATTCATTTTACGATTATCAAAAGCGCAGTTTAAACAGTTCTTTTTAAAAATGAATTATACATATAATCGAACAGTTAAATTATATTAGTTTTTACGCAATTTTTATTATAGAATAAGCATGTATATTAAAATTGATGTCTAAACATAAAGGATAATGACCCATCGCCTAAATAAAGGAGGCAATTTTACATTGAATAAACATGAACGTTTGGACGAAATTGCTAAACTAGTGAATAAAAAGGGCACGATAAGAACGAATGAAATCGTCGAAGGTTTAAATGTGTCTGATATGACAGTTCGAAGAGATTTAATTGAGTTGGAAAATAAAGGGATTTTAACGAAGATTCATGGTGGTGCACGCAGTAATTCAACATTTCAGTATAAAGAAATATCGCATAAAGAAAAACATACCCGTCAAATTGCAGAAAAACGATTTATAGCTAAAAAAGCTGCATCATTAATTGAAGATGGGGATACTTTGTTTTTCGGATCGGGAACAACAGTGGAACTATTAGCGGAAGAAGTCAATCATCATACGCTCACAATTATTACGAATTGTTTGCCAGTGTATAAAATTTTGTTGGAAAAACAAACAGCACATTTTCGTGTCTATTTAATTGGTGGTGAAATGCGCCATATTACAGAAGCGTTTGTAGGTGAAATGGCGAATGCCATGTTGGAAAAACTAAGATTTAGCAAGATGTTCTTTAGTAGTAACGCAGTAAATAAAGGTGCTGTGATGACATCTACATTAGATGAAGCCTATACGCAACAATTGGCACTAAGTAATTCAATTGAAAAATACTTGTTAATCGATCATACGAAAGTTGGCAAAGAAGATTTTACATCATTTTGTCAGTTAAACGAATTGACTGCAGTGGTCATGGATTATGAAGATGAAGAAAAGGTAGAAACGATTAAAACATATATTGAAGTAGTCGACTAAATTAAAAATATAACTGCATTGTTAAAATATGTGTCTATATGCTCATAAGTGAATGTGAATTTCCATTCATTTATGGGTTATTTTTTTGCAAATTTATGTCAACGGGAACCTCGACAAAGTTTTACTACAATTTCAGACGAATACCTAATTAAAACAACACCACAATATGAATGTTCACTTATTGTTTGAAAATACGTCATAAACAAACAGATTATAAACATATTATGTTGATTTATTGTTTGTTTATGTTTATAATTTAAACGTAATCAAATTGAAAGCCTTTTCTCAAGATTTTCATAACCTACAAATAAACATGTCATATTTTAAGAAAGGTATTTCAAAATTAAAGTAAAAAGGAGTCTTATTATGGCGATTATTATTGGTTCAGATGAAGCTGGCAAACGATTAAAAGAAGTCATCAAATCATACTTATTAGACAATAAATATGACGTTGTTGACGTAACAGAAGGGCAGGAAGTTGACTTTGTTGATGCAACTTTGGCTGTAGCAAAAGATGTTCAAAGTCAAGAAGGTAACTTAGGTATTGTTATCGATGCATTTGGTGCAGGTAGCTTTATGGTTGCTACAAAAATCAAAGGCATGATTGCTGCTGAATTATCAGATGAACGCTCTGGATATATGACTAGAGGCCATAACAATTCAAGAATGATCACTATGGGATCTGAAATTGTTGGAGACACATTAGCGAAAAATGTCGTTAAAGGTTTTGTTGAAGGTAAATACGATGGTGGTAGACACCAAATCCGCGTAGATATGCTTAATAAAATGTGCTAAGGAGGAAAAATTACTATGAAGATTGCATTAGGATGCGACCATATTGTTACAGATACAAAAATGCGTGTATCTGAATTTTTAAAATCAAAAGGACATGAAGTCATTGACGTAGGAACATACGATTTCACAAGAACACATTATCCAATTTTTGGTAAAAAAGTTGGCGAACAAGTTGTTAGCGGTAATGCAGACTTAGGTGTTTGTATTTGTGGAACAGGTGTTGGTATTAACAATGCTGTAAATAAAGTACCTGGCGTTCGTTCTGCACTAGTACGTGATATGACATCAGCGTTATATGCTAAAGAAGAATTAAATGCGAACGTTATTGGCTTTGGTGGACGTATTATTGGTGAGTTATTAATGTGCGATATTATCGATGCATTTATTAATGCTGAATATAAACCAACTGAAGAGAACAAAAAATTAATCGCTAAAATTAAACATTTAGAAACAAGCAATGCAGATCAAGCTGATCCACATTTCTTTGATGAATTCTTAGAAAAATGGGACAGAGGCGAATACCACGATTAAGGGACGACACATATGATTTTAACTTTAACATTAAATCCATCCGTTGATATTTCATATCCATTAACAGCATTGAAATTAGATGATGTTAATCGTGTTCAAGAAGTAAGTAAAACAGCTGGTGGTAAAGGTTTAAATGTAACAAGAGTACTTGCGCAAGTAGGCGAGCCAGTCCTTGCGAGTGGTTTTATTGGCGGTGAATTAGGTCAATTTATTGCTAAAAAATTAGATCATGCCGACATCAAGCATGCATTTTATAACATTAAGGGTGAAACACGAAACTGCATTGCAATTTTACATGAAGGGCAACAAACAGAAATTTTAGAGCAGGGACCGGAGATTGATAATCAAGAGGCTGCAGGATTTATTAAACATTTTGAACAATTATTAGAAAAAGTTGAAGCAGTTGCTATTTCAGGTAGCTTACCTAAAGGATTAAATCAAGATTATTATGCACAAATTATTGAACGATGCCAAAACAAAGGTGTGCCTGTGATATTGGACTGCTCGGGTGCAACTTTGCAAACAGTTTTGGAAAATCCATACAAACCAACAGTCATTAAACCAAACATTTCTGAACTATATCAATTGCTTAACCAGCCACTTGATGAAAGTTTAGAAAGTTTGAAACAGGCAGTGTCACAACCCTTATTCGAAGGAATTGAGTGGATTATTGTGTCTTTAGGTGCACAAGGTGCATTCGCTAAGCACAATCATACATTCTATAGAGTGAATATTCCGACAATAAGCGTATTAAATCCGGTTGGTTCAGGTGATTCTACAGTTGCTGGAATTACTTCAGCAATTCTCAATCATGAAAACGACCACGATTTACTAAAAAAAGCTAATACTTTAGGCATGCTGAATGCGCAAGAAGCACAAACAGGATATGTCAATTTAAATAATTATGATGAATTATTCAATCAAATTGAAGTTTTAGAGGTGTAAATAATGTCAAAATCTAATCAAAAAATCGCATCAATTGAACAATTAAGTAATAACGAAGGTATCATTTCTGCATTAGCATTTGACCAACGTGGTGCTTTAAAACGAATGATGGCTAAACATCAAACGGAAGAGCCAACTGTCGCTCAAATTGAACAATTAAAAGTATTGGTTGCGGAAGAATTAACACAATATGCGTCTTCAATTTTATTAGATCCAGAATATGGTTTACCAGCTTCAGATGCACGTAACAAAGATTGTGGATTATTACTTGCTTATGAAAAAACTGGATATGACGTAAACGCTAAAGGTCGTTTACCTGACTGTTTAGTAGAGTGGTCTGCAAAACGTTTAAAAGAACAAGGCGCAAATGCTGTTAAATTCTTACTTTACTATGATGTTGATGATGCTGAAGAAATTAACATTCAAAAGAAAGCATACATTGAAAGAATCGGTTCAGAATGTGTTGCAGAAGATATTCCATTCTTTTTAGAAGTATTAACATACGATGACAACATTCCTGATAACGGTAGTGTTGAATTCGCAAAAGTTAAGCCTAGAAAGGTTAACGAAGCAATGAAATTATTCTCAGAACCACGCTTTAACGTTGATGTATTGAAAGTTGAAGTACCAGTAAACATGAAATATGTAGAAGGCTTTGCTGAAGGTGAAGTGGTTTATACAAAAGAGGAAGCGGCACAACACTTTAAAGATCAAGATGCAGCAACTCATTTACCATACATTTACTTAAGTGCTGGTGTTTCTGCGGAATTATTCCAAGAAACTTTAAAATTTGCTCACGAAGCTGGTGCTAAATTCAACGGGGTACTTTGTGGCCGTGCTACATGGTCTGGTGCTGTTCAAGTATACATTGAACAAGGTGAAGATGCTGCTCGTGAATGGTTACGTACAACTGGTTTCAAAAATATTGATGACTTAAATAAAGTATTAAAAGATACTGCGACATCTTGGAAACAAAGAAAATAAGTTTAAAAGGGGATTAATGCTATGAATAGAGAAGAAGTCCAATTATTAGGTTTTGAAATTGTTGCATTTGCAGGGGATGCACGTTCTAAGTTTTTAGAAGCATTAACAGCAGCTCAAGCTGGAGATTTTGCAAAAGCAGATGCACTGATTGAAGAAGGAAACAATTGCATTGCGGAAGCGCATAGAGCACAAACAAGCCTGTTGGCTAAAGAAGCGCAAGGTGATGATATTGCATACAGTGTAACGATGATGCATGGTCAAGATCATTTAATGACAACAATTTTACTGAAAGATTTAATGAAGCATTTATTAGAATTTTATAAAAGAGGGTGATGACAATGATGCAAAAATTGATCGCACAAATTGAAAAAGGGAAGCCATTTTTCGAGAAATTATCACGTAACATATATTTAAGAGCCATCCGTGATGGATTTATTTCTGCAATGCCTGTCATCTTATTCTCAAGTATCTTTCTATTAATTGCATACGTGCCAAATATATTTGGTTTTAAATGGGATAAAGGCATGGAAGCCATTTTAATGAAACCATATAACTATACGATGGGGCTTGTAGCATTTTTAGTAGCAGGAACGACAGCGAAATCTTTAACAGATTCATTTAACCGTAAGCTAGAAAGTACAAATCAAATTAACTTTATTTCTACAATGCTAGCAGCGATGTGTGGATTCTTGTTCTTAGCTTCTGATCCAGCCAAAGATGGTGGATTCTTAAGTGCATTTATGGGAACTAAAGGTTTATTAACAGCATTTTTATCAGCATTTGTAACTGTTATTGTTTATAACTTCTGTGTGAAGCGCAATATTACAATTAAAATGCCGAAAGAAGTACCGCCGAATATTTCACAAGTATTTAAGGACTTAATTCCATTTTCAGCGGTAATCATCATTCTTTATGCATTAGATTTAGTCATTCGCAACAGCTTTAAATCAAATGTAGCGGAAGGTATTTTAAAATTATTCGAACCATTATTTACAGCAGCAGATGGATGGATTGGTGTCACAATTATCTTTGGTGCCTTTGCATTATTCTGGTTTGTAGGAATTCATGGTCCATCAATAGTAGAGCCAGCAATTGCAGCCATTACATATGCGAATATCGAAGCGAACTTCAAGTTGCTTCAAGCTGGAGAACACGCAGATAAAATTATTACATCAGGTACACAAATGTTTATCGTTACTTTTGGAGGTACGGGTGCAACATTGGTCGTCCCGTTCATGTTTATGTGGATGACGAAATCTAAACGAAACAAAGCGATTGGACGTGCATCAGTTGTACCAACATTCTTTGGTGTAAACGAACCAATTTTATTTGGTGCACCACTAGTATTGAATCCTGTGTTCTTTATTCCATTTGTATTAGCACCAATTGTTAACGTATGGATTTTCAAACTTTTCGTTGAAGTGTTAGGAATGAATAGTTTTAGTGTGAATTTACCTTGGACAACACCAGGTCCATTGGGCATTATCATGGGTACAGGTTTTGGTTTATGGTCATTCGTTCTAGCTATTACTTTGATTGTTGTAGATATTATTATTTACTACCCATTCCTAAAAGTTTATGATAGTGAAATTCTTGATGAAGAAGAAGGACGTAAAGAAAGTAATTCAGATTTAAAAGAAAAAGTTGCAGCAAACTTTGATACGAAAAAAGCTGATTCAATTTTAGCGGCAAGTGGTGTATCAGACGATGCAGCTAAAGCTTCAAATATCACAGAACAAACAAATGTCTTAGTACTTTGTGCCGGTGGTGGTACAAGTGGATTATTAGCCAATGCACTTAATAAAGCAGCTGAAGAATATCATGTGCCAGTGAAAGCGGCAGCTGGCGGATATGGCGCACATATGGACATTATGAAAGAGTACCAATTAATCATTTTAGCGCCACAAGTTGCGTCTAACTATGAAGATATTAAGCAAGATACAGATAGATTAGGTATTAAATTAGCGAAGACTCAAGGTGCCGAATATATCAAATTGACACGAGACGGCCAAGCAGCCCTTGATTTCGTTCAACAACAATTTGAAAATTAAGAATAGGAGTTTTTCATATGACTAAAACATTACCTGAAGATTTTATTTTTGGTGGAGCAACAGCAGCATATCAAGCAGAAGGTGCGACAAATACGGATGGTAAAGGTCGTGTAGCATGGGATACGTATTTGGAAGAAAACTATTGGTACACTGCAGAACCAGCGAATGATTTTTATAACAGATATCCAGTGGATTTAGAATTAAGTGAAAAATTCGGTGTTAATGGTATCCGTATTTCAATTGCATGGTCACGTATCTTCCCAAATGGATATGGCGAAGTTAACCCTAAAGGTGTTGAGTATTACCATAAGTTATTTGCAGAGTGTCATAAACGTCATGTTGAACCATTTGTAACATTGCATCATTTTGATACACCAGAAGTGTTACACAAAGATGGCGATTTTCTAAATCGTAAAACGATTGACTACTTTGTAGATTATGCTGAATATTGTTTTAAAGAATTCCCAGAAGTAAAATATTGGACTACATTCAATGAAATTGGACCAATTGGTGATGGCCAATATTTAGTAGGTAAATTCCCTCCAGGTATTAAATATGATTTTGAAAAAGTTTTCCAATCTCATCATAATATGATGGTTGCTCATGCAAGAGCAGTGAAATTATTCAAGGATGGCGGCTATCAAGGAGAAATTGGTGTTGTACACGCATTGCCAACAAAATATCCGTTCGATCCATCAAATCCTGAAGATGTTCGTGCAGCAGAATTAGAAGATATCATCCATAATAAATTCATCTTAGATGCAACATATTTAGGTAAGTATTCTCGTGAAACGATGGAAGGTGTGCAACATATCTTATCTGTTAATGGCGGTAAATTAAATATTACAGATGAAGATTATGCCATTTTAGATGCAGCCAAAGATTTAAACGACTTCTTAGGTATCAATTACTACATGAGTGACTGGATGAGAGGTTACGATGGAGAATCTGAAATCACGCATAATGCGACAGGTGATAAAGGCGGTTCTAAATACCAACTTAAAGGTGTCGGACAACGTGAATTTGATGTCGACGTACCTCGCACAGACTGGGACTGGATGATCTATCCTCAAGGTTTATATGATCAAATCATGCGTGTTGTTAAAGATTATCCTAACTATCACAAGATTTATATCACTGAAAATGGTTTAGGATATAAAGATGAATTTATTGAATCTGAAAAAACAGTTCATGATGATGCACGTATTGATTATGTAAGACAACATTTGAACGTTATTGCAGATGCTATTAAAGATGGTGCAAATGTTAAAGGTTACTTTATTTGGTCATTAATGGATGTGTTCTCTTGGTCAAATGGTTATGAAAAACGATATGGTTTATTCTATGTCGATTTTGAGACTCAAGAACGTTATCCTAAGAAAAGTGCTTATTGGTACAAAGAGTTAGCCGAAACAAAAGAAATTAAATAATTATAGATATTAAAAGGCCTATCAGTCGAGTGCTGGTAGGTCTTTATTTATAAAAAGAGATAAATTAAACATGCATATACATATTTATATATTAATCAATGGGTGACACACCATTGAAAGCTAAAGAAGCAATCAATTAACAAATGTTAACGGACAACTTTCCAAAGTCATCTTAAAAGTTAATGATGTATTCAAAATCAACTAAAGGACATTTTTAATCACATCCTTTATACTTATATAAAAGACATGAATGGGAGTTAAAAGTGTGAAGAAAATTTTTGTAATTATTACGACATTGTTAGCGGTCGCTATTATTATAGGCTCTATTATTACGGTGGTGTTTAGTCAACGACAGGCACAAACATTTAAAATACAACAACAGCAATTTGTTAAAAAGCCAATTCCAACATTGTTCTTACATGGATTTGGTGGTAGTGCCAATTCTGAAAAGTTTATGGTGAAGCAAGCAGAAAAAAGAGGGGTAACTAAAGATATCATCACTGCTTACGTTTCAAAGGATGGTGCAGTGACATTTAAAGGGAAACTAAGAAAAGATGCAGTGAATCCTATTGTGAAAATTGAACTTGAAAATAACAGACAAGGCTATTTGGATAAGAATGCTGCGTGGTTTAAAAATGTACTGACTAAGTTACAATCTGAATACAATTTCGATAAATTCAACTTTGTCGGTCACTCAATGGGGAACTTAACATTTGCACAATATATGATGACATATGGTAACGACAAGTCACTGCCACAGTTAAACAAACAAGTGAATATTGCAGGGACATTTAATGGTGTTTTAAATATGAATGAAGATGTCAATGAAATTACAGTTGATAAAGATGGTAAACCAAGTCGAATGAATCAACCTTATCAGCAATTACGCGTGCTAAAAGATATTTATAAAGGTAAAGGTATCGAAGTGCTAAATATTTATGGAGATTTGAAAGATGGTACACATTCAGACGGCAGAGTGTCTAATAGTTCTTCGAAATCATTAAAATATTTACTGGGAAATAGTCCGAAAAGTTATCGAGAATCTAAATATGAAGGTGAGCCTGCACAACATAGTCAGCTTCATGAGAATGAAAATGTTGCTAATGAGTTAATCGACTTCTTATGGAAAAAATAAAGCAACTGCTAGTTTTTCGGGGGCAAAAAAGCTTGTAATATTAGAGCTTTTCAAAAATTATCTATTGTTTGAGAGTTTCCATAAAATGTCTAAGTCGTAACATTTTAAATTTATGATTATAGCAAATATAATGTGGTTGAAGTTACATGAATGAATCAGTGCTTAAGTCAAAATATAACAACTAAGAATGTATTTGCATACAGACATCACGAAGACACAATTCAAACTTAACGTTTAAGTAACAAATAAGTAAAAGTTTCAAATAAAGAAAGGTGATTAATGATGCAAAATAAACAAATTCTTTTTAACAAAATACCAGAAGGCATGCCTCAAGAGGATACATTCAAAATTGAAGAGACTGACACGCCTAAACTTGAGAGCGATGGCGTACTTGTACAAACGCTGTATATTTCAGTGGATCCATATATGAGAGGACGTATGACTAAGGCAGATTCGTATGTACAGCCTTTTGAAATTGGTAAACCGATTGTTAGCCATGTCGTTGCAAAAGTAATTGATTCGACACTCGCAGATTATAAAAAAGGAGATGTCGTTGTAGGTATGTTGCCTTGGCGAATCATTAATCATGTCCAAGCGGATCAAATTACTAAAGTTCCAACGACAGATGTACCACTTGATTTATATTTAAGTGTTTTAGGAATGCCAGGACAAACAGCATATCATGGTCTGCTTGATATTGGACAACCTAAAGCCGGTGATACTGTTGTGGTTTCAGCTGCATCTGGTGCTGTAGGTTCAGTTGTAGGTCAAATTGCTAAGATTAAAGGTTGCCGTGTAGTAGGTATTGCGGGTGGCGACAAAAAAGTAAATTATTTAACAGGGACACTGGGCTTTGACGCTGGTATTGATTATAAGAAAGAGGATTTTGCAGAAGCGTTAGCACAAGCAGTACCAGATGGTATTGATGTTTATTTTGAAAATGTTGGTGGAACAGTTGGCGATGAAGTATTTAAGCATTTAAATCGTTTTGCACGTGTACCAGTATGTGGCGCAATTTCGTCATATAATCATCCTGAAGCAGATATCGGACCACGTATTCAAGGTACGCTTATTAAGAAGCAAGTAATGATGAGAGGCTTCTTGGTAAGTGAATTCGCTAATGCTTTTAAAGAAGCTAGTGAACAGCTTGCAACATGGGTTCAAGAAGGTAAAATTCAGTCACAAGTAACCATTGAAGATGGTTTTGAAAATGCGCCACATGCATTTAAAAATTTATTTACTGGCGATAACTTTGGTAAACAAGTTATTAAAGTAACGGAATAATAAAGTATACGTTTTAACAAACTAACTTTGTTAATTGACTAAAATTTAATAATTTTTTATCTAAAGCAAATTTGTTCAGTAACATGGTAGAAATAAGTCTAAAATGTAATACGAAAGTCGTCTGTAATTATTTATATATTCAAATGAAAAAGGAGTCATGATGCTGCGATATAAGCACACATGGCTTCTATTTTGTATAATAAGAAATAAGTTCATAAATGAGGTGAAACGATATGAAAATGATAGGATTTGAAAAGCCCTTTAAATTGGAAGAAGGAAATTTATTTAAAGTATACGAACAAAGAAAGCCAACGCCAGAAAATGATGATATCTTAGTCAAAGTAAATAGCATTAGTGTAAATCCTGTAGATACAAAGCAACGACAAATGGAAGTCACTCAAGCACCTCGTGTACTTGGGTTTGATGCTATTGGTACTGTTGAAGCTATCGGACCAGACGTTACATTATTTAGTCCGGGTGACGTTGTATTTTATGCTGGATCGCCAAATAGACAAGGATCAAATGCGACATATCAATTGGTGTCAGAAGCTATAGTTGCAAAAGCACCACACAACATAAGTGCTAATGAAGCGGTTAGTCTACCGCTAACTGGTATTACGGCATATGAAACGTTTTTTGATACATTTAAAATTTCACATAATCCTGCTGAAAACGAAGGGAAGTCTGTCTTAATCATTAATGGTGCCGGTGGTGTAGGCAGTATAGCCACTCAAATTGCTAAACGGTATGGTTTAACTGTCATTACAACAGCATCACGACAAGAAACAACAGAGTGGTGTGAAAAGATGGGCGCAGATATCGTATTGAATCATAAAGAGGATTTAGTGCGTCAATTTAAAGAAAAAGAAATTCCATTAGTAGATTATATATTTTGCACCTATAATACAGACTTGTATTACAATACTATGATTGAACTGATAAAACCATTAGGGCATATTACAACTATCGTAGCTTTTAATGAAGATCAAGATTTAAATGCACTAAAATTAAAAAGTATAACATTTACACATGAATTTATGTTTGCGCGTCCAATTCATCGAACGCCTGATATGATTAAACAACATGAGTATTTAGAAGATATTACGAAAAATATAGAATCAGGGCATTACCAACCAACAACGACACAAGTTTTTGAAGGTTTATCACCTGAAAACTTATATCAAGCACATCAATTGTTGGAAAAACAATCAATGATTGGAAAATTAGTAATTAATATATAGTTTAGTAAGTAAAGTCGCCTTATGCAGAAAATACTGTATAGGGCGACTTATTTTTTGTGTCTAGCGACTATTGATTCTAAATGGAAATATGGCAACTTTGCAGGTATCAATTCAATAATGCATTAGAAAGGCATTACTTAAATACAATAAAATACTTTGTTGCTCAATGATAAATAATTTGAGTGTGTTTTATATATCATTTTTAAAAGATGAGGCATTATTAATTGTGTCTATATAAAATTATAAATGATTAAAATGTTGCAGTTATGGGTATGAACTTACCATTACACAGAAAGGGTTTGTATTTATGAAAAATAAATCAGTAAGTCTAGTGTTTTGGGTATCTTTAGTGATATGTACGATATTTGTTGCTTTTGGAGCAATATTTCCGAAACAGTTAGAAAAACTCACGCAAAACATTACTACATTTATTGCGCTACATTTTTCTTGGTATTATTTATTGCTCGTTTTAGTTATTTTATTTGTCTGTGTGTATATTTTATTTTCGAGATACGCAAACATTACATTAGGTGAAGAAGGCGAAGATCCTGAATTCTCATTGCCGTCTTGGTTTGCTATGTTATTTAGTGCTGGTATGGGAATAGGACTTGTGTTCTGGACAACGGCAGAACCAATCAGTCATGCCTTCAAATTAACGCCTATTCATAAAGCTGGCACGCAATCTGCAATTAATGATGCAATGCAGTTTTCATTTTTCCATTGGGGGATTCATGCATGGGCAGTCTATGGTATTGTCGCGCTTGTGTTTGCATATTTTAGCTTTCATAAAGGATATCCTGGCTTAGTCAGCGCTACATTGACGCCTTTATTAGGTGAAAAGGCAATGCGTGGACCTTTAGGTGGTGCCATTGATGTATTGGCAGTCATAGCTACAGTAACAGGCGTTGCTGCAACATTAGGTTTCGGTGCATTGCAAATAAACGAAGGTTTACATTTTTTATTTAATGTACCGAGTAATTTCACGATGCAAGTAATCTTGATTGTCATTGCAACCATATTATTTACTTGGTCAGCATGGTCAGGTATAGATAAAGGTATCAAAACGTTGAGTAATATCAACATGTTACTTGCTTTTGTAGTACTTATTGGTCTTTTTATTGTTGGGCCAACGCTATACATTTTAAATACATTTACGAATGGTCTAGGTAATTATATTGCAAATTTCTTTAGTATGAGTTTACGCATTCCGTCAGGCGGTCAAAAATTCCAATGGTTACAAAATTGGACAATCTTTTACTGGGCATGGTGGATATCTTGGGCACCATTTGTAGGTATATTTATTGCACGTGTGTCAAAAGGACGTACGATTAAAGAATTTATTCTAGGTGTACTTTTTGTCCCGGCATTAGTTTGCTTTATATTCTTTGCGGTATTCGGCGCGTCAGCAATTTACTTACAAGATAATCATATTGCCGATATTGCTAAAGCAGCGACAGAAACAGCAACTTTTGCAACGCTACAACATTACCCACTAGGTTTTGTATTAAGCTTAATTACTTTACTTGTTATTATGATTTTCTTTGTTACATCAGCGGATTCGGCAACTTATGTTTTAGGTATGTTGAGTTCAAGAGGTGATATTAATCCGAAGTCATTTGTCAAAGTGAGTTGGGGTATCATTATGGCATTATTTGCAATTATCATGATCTACACAGGTGGTACGCAAGCGATACAAAATTTATTAATCATTGCTGCGTTACCATTTTCCGTGGTCATTATAGCGATGATATGGTCGCTTTTAAAATCTTTGAGTGAGGAGAAACCGAGAAATAGTAATAAGGTTTTAATTAAACATCGTGACCCAGATATTTTAGAATATCGTTCTTCAAAACATATTGACGAAAATTAATTAATAATGAGGTTTTATTTACAAAAACTAGGGAATATATCACTAAATGGTACTTCATCTTATATATTAAAAATAAATTTAAAGTTATTAATTTATTATGTTTAAGAAAAAAACTGATGGGTACATATTTAATATGTTTTTAAATTAACTTTAACTAAGGAGGTGTCGTTAGGGGTGAAACGACTTAAAAACTTTATCCTTGGCTTATTAATAGTAGTAATCGTGGGGTTCCTGTTATTCATGTATATCCAAGATGGACGTATAACTGAATATCAAGACTACTTCCTTCAATTTGAATGGTTCCAACCATTACTTATTTCACTTGCTGCACTATTGATATTAATAGGTCTTATATTAGTATTTAGTATCTTCAAACCTACGCATCGAAAACCTGGATTATACAAAGACTTCGATGATGGTCATGTTTACGTATCTCGTAAAGCTGTTGAAAAGACGGCATTCGATACGGTTGCAAAATATGATCAAGTAAGACAACCAAATGTAGTTGCGAAACTATATAACAAAAAAAATAAATCTTATATCGACATTAAAACTGACTTTTTCGTACCAAATAATGTTCAAGTTCAATCTTTAACTGAAGCAATTCGTTCGGATATTAAAAAGAATGTAGAATATTTCACAGAAATGCCAGTACGTAAGTTAGAAGTTAATGTGAGAGATCAGAAAACTTCTGGTCCACGAGTGTTGTAAGGGAGGTATATCATGGCTAACAATCATAACCAAAACGGACAAGACTCTACACAACAAGTGATTAATTTTTTAAAAGTATTTAAATGGAGAATCGTTGGTTTCCTAGCGTTTCTATTAATCGCGATATTATTCTTAACGTTAGGTTTTTGGAAAACAGTACTTATCATCGTTTTATGTTTAATTGGTGTAGGTATTGGGTATATGAAAGACCGTAAGCAAGATTTTATGAATTTTTTAAATCGATGGAGTTAATTCATCAATTTAGAATTTAATTAAAAAAATATAAAAATTAACAAGTAAAAGGAGAATCTATTATGACTGTAGATAACAATAAAGCAAAACAAGCATACGACAATCAAACTGGTGTTAACGAAAAAGAAAGAGAAGAGCGTCAAAAACAACAAGAACAAAATCAGGAGCCTCAATTCAAAAACAAATTAACATTCTCTGATGAAGTTGTTGAAAAAATTGCTGGTATCGCTGCACGTGAAGTTAAAGGTATCTTAGATATGAAAGGTGGCTTAACTGATACATTCACTAATGCATTCTCAAGTGGCAACAACGTTACTCAAGGTGTATCTGTTGAAGTTGGTGAAAAACAAGCTGCTGTAGACTTAAAAGTAATCTTAGAATATGGTGAATCAGCACCAAAAATCTTCCGTAAAGTAACTGAATTAGTTAAAGAACAAGTTAAATATATTACTGGTTTAGATGTAGTTGAAGTTAACATGCAAGTTGACGATGTAATGACTCAAAAAGAGTGGAAACAAAAACACGAAAAAAATAACGAAAACAATAACCAAGAAAGACAAGGTTTACAATAAGTTATTCGATAAAAAAGCTCGGCACTCAATTTAAGTGCCGAGCTTTTTTGTGATTTTTAATAATTTGAATATGGAAAATGTATTATTCTCTCATTTGTATAGATTGTATTTAATAAGTTAATGTAATCCTTGAGCTCACGATTAATAAAATTCTATAACCTTAATTATTTTCTCGATACAAAGGGTTATTAACTTTAATATAAGTATAATGATGTGCCTCATCTTCAAGACGCATTGTTGTAACACACTTATAATCTATAAATGGCGCGAACATGGTATCTTTAATTTCATTTATGCGATTCTCATTTACTTGATTAGATTTGTGTGTCGAAAGTACAAGTTGATCAAAAATGTTATCTAGTACATCACGAACGATATACCACATATGTCTTTCTAAGTTTGAATCATTTGATGCTTTAGAGATTGTAAGAATTAATTCGCCTAAATGGTTTTGAACGGTAGAATAAAAGGCTTTGTTAAACACAGACGTTTTTGAATCAGTAAGAATTCTTGATTTTTCATGGAAATGAGATGTACTGTATCCCATTTCATTTAGTTGTGCTTTATCAATTCTTAAACCTTCAAAGTCTCTAATATACATCGTGTCCAATAGACCATCTTTCCGAAATGTTGCAATAGCATTTTGCAAGTGAGCCTCTAATGCAATGCCATATTTAGTAACTAGTGGGATTACGAGACCAAGCAATGCTTTACTATAAGTTTCAATCCACGATTTCGCCGATGATTCAAAATCAGACAATGATGCAGCTAATTGATAACGTTTAATCAATGTCACGATAGGTGATTCATTGTTAAATGGGTAGGTTGCAACTAAGCTTGAAGGAATCATTGGTGTGACTTCTTGTGGAATCATTTGGTATATGTTTTTTCTAAATAATGTACCTAATTGTTCACTTCGTTCAGTTTGATAGTCTGCTTCGTCTTGCACATTATAAAAATGAATACCAGCAACTTCATCAATAATTGTTGATGCATAGGACTTAAATATGACATCTTTCTCCAAAATATCATTTAAAATACGTGTCATTAGTGGACCATTGTGCGTCGTTTGTTCTGATAATGTACGAATTTCACCTGTAATATGAACGTTTGTCGACAATTTGATGTGTGGCGACATAGCTGGGTATTTAGGAACTAATGTTCTGAAAGATAAACCAGCATAATAATCCAACGTATGTTTTGCTTCAATGATTAATTCTTTATCTACTTCTGCTTGATAATCAGAATGTAATACGTCATCTAATTGCCATGGATGAACAATCATAATGTGATAATCATTAAAGTTAAACTTTGGCGTAAATTCATTTTCTAATTGTTTAATTAAGTCCGGAAATAGTTGATGAACAGTTGTATCATAATCTTTAGACAGTGACATAGTCCGGCCTAATTTACTGTGAATCAGTACTATTTTCAACTTAATAGGTTGATTGAATTCTGAAGAATATAGGAATGTTTGTAATGCATTTAAACCTTTACGTAATTTAGCCCCAGGATGTAGCGGATGACCTTCAATAACGGCTTGCTCTGAACGCAAGTAACTATCTTCGCTATTTTCGATAATATTAAATAAAGGTGCAGAATCATGTTGCATTGACAGTGCTTGATAGCTAATTGCAAATGTCATATTAGTTGCACTGTTTATTAAATCTTGCTGAAATTGATCACTAGCAGCATTTTTTAAATCTGGTGCTTCAATTAAAATACACTCAAGAATTTCATTTGGATGTTGTACTCGTGTAATCGTATTTGTAATGTCATCTTTAATGTAGAAAGGGCCTTCAACATCAATTCGATCAAAGGCGTGTTCTCCAGTGATAGGAGCATATAATGTTTGCTTAGCTTGTGGGAACTGGATTTCTAGTATATGAGTCGTTGAGATATCTAACATAATCAAATCACGACTCAATATTTTCTTACTTTGAGTGCGCGCTTTAACTAAGTTTTCGCGATGCATTGATGTGACCAATCTCTGAGTGACTTTATCTCTTCCTTGTAAAATCATCTCTTTAAAAACATTAGCCCAATCGCTATTATGTTGTTGTAAAAATAAATATGTTTCTTGTTCTTCTTTGTTAAATTTTAATGTCTGTTCTTTAAAAATTAAGTTCAAGTTCATAATTCACCTCTATGAAATATTTTACAAAAGCAAGATAGATTTGTATAATCCATATTAATGATAATGATTCTTATTATCAACAGAATGCGGGTGTAAGTTTTATGACAAAATATTTTTTTAGCAGTTCTTTTCTACTATTTCTAGGTAATTGGATTGGACAAATAGGGCTAAATTGGTTTGTGCTTACCACTTATCATAACGCAGTTTATCTGGGGATTGTCAATTTTTGCAGACTTGTACCAATATTATTACTAAGTGTGTGGGCAGGGGCAATTGCCGATAAGTATGATAAAGGGCGATTGCTGAGAATTACAATTTCATCATCATTTTTAGTAACTGCAATTTTATGTGCGCTCACGTATAGTTTCACTGCAATTCCAATTAGCGTCATTATTATATATGCGACATTAAGAGGGATTTTAAGTGCGGTTGAAACACCTTTAAGACAAGCAATCTTACCAGATTTATCAGATAAAATATCTACTACACAAGCTGTATCATTTCATTCATTCATCATTAATATTTGTCGTTCAATAGGGCCTGCCATTGCTGGTGTCATATTAGCAGTCTATCATGCGCCAACAACATTTCTTGCACAGGCAATTTGTTATTTTATCGCAGTTTTATTATGCTTACCATTACATTTTAAAGTAACTAAAATACCTGAAGATGCAACAAGATTCATGCCGTTAAAAGTTATTATAGATTACTTCAAATTACATATGGAAGGTCGACAAATATTTATAACATCATTATTGATTATGGCGACAGGTTTTTCATATACGACACTTTTACCAGTTTTGACAAACAAAGTATTTCCGGGGAAATCTGAAATATTTGGTATCGCTATGACGATGTGTGCCATTGGTGGTATTATTGCAACGCTAGTTTTACCTAAAGTACTTAAATATATTGGTATGGTAAATATGTATTATTTAAGTTCATTTTTATTTGGCATTGCTTTGTTAGGTGTGGTATTTCACAATATTGTCATCATGTTCATTTGTATTACATTGATTGGGTTATTTAGTCAATGGGCACGTACGACAAATCGCGTTTATTTTCAAAATAATGTTAAAGATTATGAACGTGGTAAAGTACTGAGTATTATTATGATGGATAGAGGTATGATTCCATTGGGAAGTCTATTAATGAGTATATGTGCAGATGTGTTTGGCATTGTTAGAACTTTTTCAATAATGGGAATAAGTACTATATGCATTACAATGGTATTCTATTTTATAAATAGAAAGTTGAAGTTAAAGTTGGAGGAAAGTAATCATGGTATATCTTGAATGGGCAAAGGCAGATAGAAATATTCAATATCGTGTAATTAAGGCCATTATTAAAGAACGTATTTACCCCGAGCAAACATTTATTTCGCAAAAAGGATCTTTAATTGAAATTCAGTATCATATGCATGTGTTGACTATTGAAGTTGTTAGAAAAAGTGCATTAGAACGCTATGAGTTTACAGGTGATATTGCTTATTTAAATAAATGTGAAACGTCATTAATTATAACTTTAGAAGGTTTGTTAGATGTGTTGAATCATGACTTTGATATCCCTATTTCAGAGCGACTACGCGAAGAGTTAATACACAGTCGAGATAGTTTAGTTGAAACATATAAGCAAATGTCTCACAGACAAACATTAATAAGTCAAAGTTTTAAATTTTCAAGATTACCACAAGATATTAACTTTTTTTCATGGTTACAACATGTAAAAGATAGTGATAAGACAGATGATTTAACTTATTCTGAGAGCTTGGTACCAGAGGGGCATCCAACACACCCTTTAACCAAAACGAAATTGCCCTTAACTATGGAAGAAGTACGAGCATATGCACCTGAGTTTGAAAAAGAAATCCCTTTGCAAATTATGATGATTGAAAAAGATCATGTTGTGTGCACAGCTATGGATGGTAATGATCAATTTATTATTGATGAAATAATTCCCGAATACTACAATCAGATTCGTGTGTTTTTAAAGAGTTTAGGTTTGAAAAGTGAAGACTATAGAGCGATTTTAGTACATCCTTGGCAATATGATCATACGATAGGGAAATATTTTGAAGCATGGATTGCTAAAAAAATATTAATTCCAACGCCGTTTACAATACTTTCAAAAGCAACTTTATCATTTAGGACGATGTCTTTAATTGATAAACCATACCATGTTAAGTTGCCCGTCGATGCACAAGCAACAAGTGCCGTTAGAACAGTCTCAACTGTGACTACTGTAGATGGACCAAAGTTAAGTTATGCTTTACAAAACATGTTGAATCAATATCCAGGATTTAAAGTTGCTATGGAACCGTTCGGTGAATATGCAAATGTTGATAAAGATAGGGCACGTCAGCTTGCTTGTATTATAAGACAAAAGCCTGAAATTGATGGAAAAGGTGCAACAGTAGTTAGTGCAAGTCTAGTTAATAAAAATCCAATAGATCAAAAAGTTATCGTGGATAGTTACTTAGAGTGGTTAAATCAAGGAATTACTAAAGAAAGTATTACGACATTTATTGAACGATACGCTCAAGCATTAATCCCGCCTTTAATTGCTTTTATTCAAAATTATGGAATTGCTTTAGAAGCACACATGCAAAATACAGTAGTGAACTTGGGGCCACATTTTGACATTCAATTTTTAGTGAGAGATTTAGGTGGTTCTAGAATTGATTTAGAAACATTACAACATCGTGTATCAGATATTAAAATTACAAATGATAGTTTAATAGCTGATTCTATAGATGCAGTGATTGCAAAATTCCAACATGCTGTTATTCAAAATCAAATGGCAGAATTAATTCATCATTTTAATCAGTATGATTGTGTTGAAGAAACCGAATTATTTAACATAGTACAGCAAGTAGTAGCGCATGCCATTAACCCAACACTACCACATGCAAATGAGTTAAAAGATATTTTGTTTGGACCAACAATTACTGTCAAAGCGTTGTTAAATATGAGAATGGAAAATAAAGTAAAGCAATATTTAAATATTGAGTTAGATAATCCGATAAAAAAAGAGGTGTAGTACTACATGGCACACGTTAACATAAATATATCGAAGATTAAATATAACGCCAAAGTACTTCAAACAGTTTTTCAAAGTAAAAATATGCAATTCACACCAGTAATTAAGTGCATAGCTGGTGACCGTACAATTGTAGAAAGCTTAAAAGCGTTAGGTATCAATCATGTTGCAGAATCCAGATTGGATAACATAATTAGTATTGCAGATCAGGATTTAACATATACGTTATTGCGTACGCCTGCCAAAAAAGAGATTTCAGATATGATAGAAAAAGTTGATATGAGTATCCAAACAGAATTATCTACCATACATCAAATAAATGAAGTAGCAGAAGTTTTAGGAAAAAAACATAAGATTTTATTAATGGTAGATTGGAAAGATGGCCGTGAAGGTGTTCTGACTTATGATGTTTTAGATTATATTAAAGAGATTATTCACTTGAAAAATATCCATTTTGTAGGTTTAGCATTCAATTTTATGTGTTTTAAATCTGATGCGCCAAGTGATGATGATATCTTTATGATTAATCGATTCGTCTCAGCTGTTGAAAGAGAAATAGGATATCGATTGAAAATTATTTCAGGTGGTAATTCGAGTATGTTACCACAACTTTTATATAATGATTTGGGTAAAATAAATGAATTGCGAATAGGTGAAACGTTGTTTAGAGGTGTTGATACAACGACAAATCAAGCGATAGCTATGTTATATCAAGATGCGATTACATTGGAGGCTGAGATTTTAGAAATTAAACCTCGAGTTAATACACAAACGCATGAATCATTCTTACAAGCTATTGTAGATATTGGTTATTTAGATACAAAAGTCGATAATATTTCACCTATGGATCAGCATATCAATATTTTAGGCGCTTCGAGTGATCATTTAATGCTTAATTTAAATGGTCAAGGACACTATCAAGTTGGAGATCATATATCTTTTTCATTAAATTATGAAGCACTTTCTCATTCGATGTATATGAAAAATTTACATAAGGTATATATTGATGATTCAAAGATTGATACGCTACTTCAAAATTTTGATGTAAAATCTCCCGCTATGGTAAACCAATATTAATATATTTATCAATAAGTCTAAGTTGACAAGTTATACTACATATCGTTTGCACGGTTGTATCATAATTGTTCAACTTAGATTTTTTGTATTTGTTGATTTATCAAATTAAGTGCAACAGTTCGTCACATAAAATTGCAACAGATAATATCAGCTAAATTACAGGGATAACGGTCATACTAAATGGTGTCAATTGTATTAATGCAAAGATGATATAGCAATGATACATTATCAATATTTTTTCTAAGGAAATGTGCTAATTGTAGTCATAATTACTAGAGGAAATATATAGTCATACATTTTAGTAATATAAAAAAGATTGAACGCTACTTGACAATGATAATTGTTATCAATAAAATAATAAATGAAGTTATACATATTAAGGAGTGGAACGATGAGAGGTCTAAAAACTTTTAGTATATTGGGATTAATAGTTGCCTTACTTTTAGTTGCAGCTTGTGGTAATACGGATAATTCAAGTAAAAAAGAATCATCAACTAAAGATACTATTTCGGTAAAAGATGAAAATGGTACAGTAAAAGTACCTAAAGATGCAAAACGTATCGTTGTATTAGAGTACTCATTTGCAGATGCATTAGCAGCATTAGACGTTAATCCAGTTGGTATTGCTGATGATGGTAAGAAAAAACGTATCATTAAACCAGTTAGAGAAAAAATTGGGGATTATACTTCTGTAGGTACACGTAAACAGCCAAACTTAGAGGAAATTAGTAAATTAAAACCGGATTTAATTATCGCTGATAGCAGTAGACATAAAGGTATTAATAAAGAATTAAACAAAATTGCACCAACATTATCATTAAAGAGTTTTGATGGAGACTACAAACAAAATATTAATTCGTTCAAAACAATTGCTAAAGCTTTAAATAAAGAAAAAGAAGGCGAAAAACGTCTTGCTGAGCATGATAAATTAATCAATAAGTATAAAGATGAAATTAAATTTGATAGAAATCAAAAAGTGCTTCCAGCAGTAGTTGCTAAAGCTGGTTTATTAGCACATCCAAACTATTCATATGTTGGACAATTTTTAAACGAACTAGGATTTAAAAATGCATTAAGTGACGATGTAACAAAAGGTTTAAGTAAATATTTGAAAGGACCTTACTTACAATTAGACACTGAACATTTAGCTGATTTAAATCCAGAGCGTATGATCATTATGACAGATCATGCTAAAAAAGATTCTGCTGAATTCAAGAAGTTACAAGAAGATGCAACATGGAAAAAGTTGAATGCAGTTAAAAATAATCGCGTGGATATTGTTGACCGTGACGTTTGGGCAAGATCTCGTGGCTTAATTTCTTCTGAAGAAATGGCTAAAGAACTTGTTGAATTATCAAAAAAAGAACAAAAGTAAGGTGGAAGTAAATGGCTATAAAAGAAATAATTAGCCAATCTGCCATAGATCATAAAAGAAAAAGACGCACAACACTCACGTATATAGTGAGTTTGTGCTTTCTTTTTATTTGTATATATTTAAATATGGCGATTGGTTCTTCGAAAATTAATTTTAGCGATATCGTTCACTATGTTACTGGTCATACAGATACGAAAGCAACGTTTTTATTGCATAATGTACGTATGCCAAGGATGATTGCAGGATTATTTATTGGCGGTGCATTAGCGGTATCTGGTTTGTTAATGCAAGCAATGACACGCAATCCGCTAGCATCACCTAAAATTTTTGGTGTCAGTTCTGGTGCATCGTTTTTCATTGTATTTGTGACGATTATCATTCCATCATTAGAGTATTATGCATTATATTTAGGTGTGATAGGTGCATTTATAGGTGGTTTAACTGTTTATACGCTTTCAGGTGCTACGAAAGGTATGACACCCATTAAATTAGCATTGGCTGGTATGGCCATCCATTTGTTTTTTAGTAGTATGACCGAAGGTATTATTATTTTGAATGAGAATTCAAACGAACAAGTGATGTTTTGGCTTGTCGGTTCATTATCCAGTATGAAGTGGGATGAGATTTTAACCATTCTACCATGGATTATTGGTGCTTTAATTGTAACGATTTTTATTGGACGTCAACTAACGATAATGGAACTAGGCGATGACATTGCTAAGGGATTGGGTCAAAATATAAATAAAGTTAGAATTATCATTGGACTATTAGTCATTATTCTTACAGGTATGTCGGTGTCAGTGGCAGGACCAATTGGATTTGTTGGCTTAATCGTACCGCATATAGTCAAACGCTATGTGAGTAAGAATTATTTAGTCATGATTCCATTAACATTTATTATAGGTGCAGATTTGTTACTACTATCAGATGTATTAAGTCGTTTAATTACATATCCTTATGAATCACCAGTAGGGATTGTTACATCATTCGTAGGTGCACTTTACTTCTTATTTATAACGATTAAAGGGGTGAAAAGAATATGATGACAACGAAAATTATACGTCGTTATAGTTTAATCACAATCCTTTTAATTGTGAGTATATTCATAAGTTTATGTGTAGGGTCTGTCATGATTCATCCGATTGATGCTATTAAGGGAATCTTTACACAAGATGATTTTATTTTAAATGAGTATCGTATACCTAGAACATTACTTGGTATTATTATCGGCAGTAGCTTGGCTATTTCAGGTGCAATTATACAAGCTGTAATAAGAAACCCGTTAGCCTCACCTGATGTTATAGGTATTTCTAAAGGTGCCAGTTTAGCTGCTGTGATTATTATTATGACCTTTCCAACAGCACCATTGTTTGTATTACCTATAGGTTCATTCTTAGGTGCCTTTGCAGTAAGTTTATTTTTATCATTTTTAATTTCAAAATATGATGTTAAAGGTTCAAAGCTTGCCTTAATTGGTTTAGCAATAGGCGCAATATGTACGGCGATTGTGCAGTTCTTATTAATCAGAAATCCACTGGAAGCAAACAAAGCGCTTGTTTGGTTGACAGGTAGTCTATATGGACATGATATGTCGAATATTTATACTATATTACCTTGGTTTTTAATAACGATACCAATCATCATTTTATTGAGTTATCAATTAGATGTATTGAATCTAGGTGATGCTGTTGCAACCGCACTCGGTTTAAAAGTTAAAACTATTAAAATGCTATTGCTAATTTTAGCAGTAATATTAGCAGGATCCGCAATTTCAGTTGTCGGTGGTATTAGCTTTTTAGGATTAATTGCACCTCATATTGCGAGACAATTAATAGGAAATAAAACATTACACGTTATTATTATGTCGGGGTTAATTGGTGCTATATTGTTAACATTTGGAGATGGTTTAGCCCGTGGCATTCATCCGCCACTGGATATTCCTGTAGGGGTTATCATTGCAATTATCGGTGCACCATACTTCTTAATATTATTACGAAGAATGAAATAACTAACATATGATTAGAGTTTAAAAAAGGTTAAGTACGAAATCAGTAATTGTACTTAACCTTTTTTGAATTCATCTTGAAAAATTACAAGAAATAGCGTATATTTAATAACTGTAATTATTCATTATTTTGCATACATAAACATTTTAAAAGATAGAATGATAAGGAATATGTTTGTTAACTGAATAGAATTCTGTATATACTTAAAACGAATACATAGAGAAATGGATTGATTTTATGGATAGCTTTTCAAGGAAAGAGATAGTTATTGGGAGACTTAAGTTTATTACGATGTCTTTAATTGGTATCTTATTATTTTTAGTACCAATTCCAGTCGAACAAGATGGACAGAAGCAAACAACGTTGCCCGTGGCATTTTTAGCAGGCGTGCTTAAAGATGTATTAGGTGGCGTAATGCCATTTTTAATTGTGACGATAATTACTTTATCGGGTATCATAACTCTGATTTGTTCAACTATTTTAAAAGATAAATTGAAACCTGACGGGCTAATGAACAATGCTTTTAACGTTAGAATTGGTTGGTTAATTTTACGAATATTAGCAGTTGTTTTTGCATGGATGACATTTTTACGAATTGGTTCAAAGGTTATTTACTCAGATGAAACGGGTGGATTATTGTTCTCAAGTTTATTGCCAACATTAGTGGCAGTATTCTTATTTGCAGCTCTATTTTTACCGCTATTGATGGAATACGGTTTGTTAGAGATGTTGGGTCCTATTTTTAGACCGGTTATGAGACCTTTATTTACATTGCCAGGACGTTCGACGGTAGATAATTTAGCATCATTTATTGGAGACGGAACTGTTGGGGTCTTAATTACAAGTAGACAATATGGTGAAGGATATTATTCTCGTCGTGAGGCAACAGTTATTTCAACGACATTTAGTGTAGTTTCTATCACCTTTGCAATTGTAGTTGCTGAAACAGTGCACATGCAAAATCAATTTTTTGCTTTCTATTTATCAGTGATAGTATCCTGCCTCGTTGCAGCAGTCATTATGCCAAGAATTTGGCCTTTAAATAAAATTCCTGATGAGTATGCTAAGGAGGTACCTGAAAGTGCGCGTACTGAGGCATTGCCAGAAGGAAAGACGGCATTGAGACATGGCTTTGATACTGCAACAGAAGTTGGTATTAAAGCACCGGGCGTTATTGACTTTTTTAAGTCAGGATTAAAAACAGTCATTGATATGTGGTTTGTTATTTTGCCTGTAGTGATGAGTATTGGTACTATTGCTACCATTATTGCGAACTACACGCCCTTTTTTGTCATATTGGGTAAACCTTTTGTTCCATTTTTAGAGTTAATGCAAATACCTGAAGCGGCACAGGCTTCTCAAACGATTATTATCGGTTTTGCCGATATGTTTTTACCTTCTATTTTAATTGAAGGTGTACAAAATGATATAACTCGTTTTGTTATTGGGGCACTTAGTATATCGCAGTTAATATACTTGTCTGAAGTAGGTGGCGTCATACTTGGTTCGAAGATTCCTGTAAGCATCGGCAAATTGTTTATGATTTTCTTGATTAGAACAATCATTACACTACCAATTATTTCTTTGATGGCACATCTTTTGTTATAAATATATGTGAAAAAAGGACAACTGTTAAAATTATGAGAACAGTTGTCCTTTTGTATTTGTTTTTGCTGGGTGTTGAATCAATTAAAAAAATCATTCATGAAGCCCTCACCATGAATGATTTTTTTATACAATTTATTTAGTTAATTCATTGTAAACTTTTTGATCATTTTGAGTATAAATAATGTATTCGTGGTCTTCAGTATCGATAATAACGCGATTCGTTTTACCAAACGTTGAGCCGATTCTAGATACATCTTTGCTGTCTAATTTAGGAACTGCATGAATATCTTGGTCTTGTGTAATATTTTTAATTTCACTTGTAGGAATTTTGATATCAGCAACTCTCCATTGAATACGCACTTCATTATTATCTTTCTTTACTGTCATTGCCATTATTCAAACACATCCTTTAAATATTTTGTAAATACATCATAAACGATTTTGTAATCGTTTTCAAGAGTTATGTGATACTTTTTTAAATTGTGTCATACTAATGAATTTTAACCCGAAAATATGTTCGTGTTTTTGTTAGGGATGTGGTAAAATGTGAGTATTAAAGGAGAACAAATATGACAGGTAAAACACATGCTTCATGCGGCATGCTCGTTGGAGCGCTAACAACACAATATTTTCAAACGGATATTTTTTCGTCGGTTACGGTTATCATTCTAGCAACTCTAGCTAGCTTATTACCCGATATATGTCACACTCAAAGTAAGATTGGCAGAAGGTTTAAGGTAATTAGTTTTTTTGTGAGATTGATCTTTGGACATCGAACCTTTACGCATTCAATATTATTTATCGCAATCATAGCATTTTTATTGCAAATTATTCAGACGCCTAATTATTATATGGCAGCAATTATAATTGGGTTAGTGTCACATGTTATACTAGATATGATAACACCAAGAGGCGTGAAATTATTTTATCCGTTACCGTTTAATGTGAAGACACCGATTCAATTTAAAACAGGTGGACTTGTAGACTTATCTTTAGCTACAGCGTTAATGGTCGGAACAGTTTATGTTTTATTTCAGCCTTTCATCAATGATATAATAAGCAACTGGAATACTAAGTTTTTATAGAAAATAAATTATTAAAGGTTACAAACTCAGCAGGAGGCATAAAATGCTAGATAAAAATCAATTAGCTAAATATAAACAAGATCATTTGTGTGAATATGAAAAAATAATGAGTAACAATGAAAAAGAAGCACTTGAAGAGAAGGTAGCGTCATTAGATTTAGATTTTATTGCCAAATTATATAACGATTTATACATCAATAAGAAAACAATAGATGATGTATCTGCAGTTTCTGAAGTGAAATATGATATTAAATCACAAATGAGTGATGATGAGATTAAGCGTTTAGAGGAACAAGGACTTCAAGCTATTAAAGAAGGACAATTTGCAGTACTTTTGATGGCAGGTGGTCAAGGAACAAGACTTGGTTACAAGGGCCCTAAAGGTTCGTTTGAAATTGAAGGTGTAAGTTTATTTGAACTTCAAGCTAACCAATTAAAAACATTGAATCATCAATCTGGACATACGATTCAATGGTATATTATGACAAGTGATATCAATCATGAAGAAACTTTAGCTTATTTCGAAGCACATAGTTATTTTGGATATGATCAAGAAGCAATCCATTTCTTTAAACAAGATAATATTGTGGCGCTTAGTGAAGAAGGGAAGTTAATTTTAAATCAACAGGGTCGTATTATGGAAACGCCGAATGGTAATGGTGGCGTGTTTAAATCTTTAGACAAGGCAGGATACTTAGAAGAAATGTCTAATAATGGCGTTAAGTATATTTTCTTGAATAATATCGACAATGTTTTAGTAAAAGTGTTGGATCCACTATTTGCAGGATTTACGGTAGAACATGATTACGATATTACTTCTAAAACGATTCAACCAAAACCAGTTGAAAGTGTTGGACGTTTAGTTAATGTCGATTGTAAAGATACAGTACTGGAGTATTCAGAATTAGATCCAGAAGTTGCAAATCAATTTAACAATGCTAATATCGGTATTCATGCATTTAAACTTGGTTTTATTTTAAACGCTGTAAATCGTGAGTTACCTTATCATTTAGCTATTAAGAATTTGAAACAATTAGATGAGAACTTTGGGGTTATTGAACAACCAACTTTAAAATTCGAATTGTTCTATTTTGACATATTTACTTATGGAACTAGTTTTGTCACGTTACAAGTTCCTAGAGAAGAAGAATTTTCACCTCTTAAAAATAAAGAAGGTAAAGATAGTGTTGCAACTGCAACAGAAGATTTACGTAGAATGGGTTTAATTTAATGATAGGCGGTGACTATGATGTCCAAATCAACTAAAAAAAGTAATGACACAATCGTAGAAACATTTAAGGATATCATCCCTTTATCATTTGGAGAAGAAATTGGTAATGCGGCATCTCATGGTGTTGCAGCTTTGTTAACATTATTAGTGTTACCCTATGCGGCTGTGCACAGTTATATTGCACATGGTACGCTTGCGTCTGTGAGTATGTCTATTTATGTTATTTCTATCTTTATGATGTTTATTTCATCTACTATTTATCATTCTATGCAAAATGAAACACCTCATAAATATATTTTAAGGATTATCGACCACAGTATGATTTACGTAGCAATTTCTGGTACATATACGCCTATTTTGTTAACAGTTGTAGGTGGTTGGATAGGTTGGACAGTATTTATTTTATTATGGGGAACGACACTTTGGGGTATTTTATATAAATCCATAGCTGTCAAAGTTAACCAAAAGTTAAGCTTAATTGTCTATTTAGTGATGGGCTGGGTAGGTATTATCTTGTTACCAATTATTTTTATTCGCACATCATGGATATTCATATTATTCATTTTCTTAGGTGGTGTGTCTTATACAATTGGTGCATGGTTTTATGCACAAAAGAATAGACCATATTTTCATATGATTTGGCATATTTTTATTGTAATAGCATCACTATTGCATTTAATTGCAATCTTATATTTTATGTAGTCGTTTAGAAAAGCTGGGGGAAACTCCGCTTTTTTTATTACATAAATCATTCTAATAGGGGATTGTATTGTAATAGAATTATCGTTAAGATTTGAAAGTCAAAAGTGTTTATACATATGAAAACCAATTATTTGTAAATAAAATCTTATAAATAAATATATAGAAGGAGGTATTTCATGCGATTAAAGTCAATCATAACTGTTATAGCTTTAATATTAATTATGTTTATGTCAGCGATTGAATCATCTATTATTTCGCTTGCATTACCTACAATTAAACAAGATTTAAATGCAGGAAATTTAATTTCATTAATTTTCACAGCGTATTTTATCGCATTAGTAATTGCCAATCCTATAGTGGGCGAATTACTTTCGAGATTTAAAATTATTTATGTGGCAATTGCAGGATTACTTTTATTTAGTATAGGTAGTTTTATGTGTGGTTTAAGTACTAATTTTACTATGCTAATTATATCACGCGTGATACAAGGTTTTGGATCAGGTGTATTGATGTCATTATCGCAAATTGTTCCAAAGTTAGCATTTGAAATTCCGTTACGATATAAAATTATGGGCATAGTTGGCAGTGTTTGGGGTATTTCGAGTATCATTGGGCCACTTCTAGGTGGTGGTATATTAGAATTTGCAACATGGCATTGGTTATTCTACATAAATATACCGATTGCGATCATTGCCATTATATTAGTTATATGGACATTTCATTTTCCAGAGGAAGAAACAGTTGCTAAATCAAAATTTGATACTAAAGGGCTCACGCTATTTTATGTATTTATTGGATTGATTATGTTTGCTTTATTAAACCAACAGCTGTTACTTTTAAATTTCTTGAGTTTTATCTTAGCTATCGTTGTGGCAATGTGTTTATTTAAAGTAGAAAAACATGTTTCTTCACCATTTTTACCTGTGGTTGAATTTAATCGTTCGATTACTTTAGTTTTTATAACTGACCTTCTAACAGCTATTTGTTTAATGGGATTCAATTTATATATTCCAGTCTACCTTCAAGAACAACTAGGATTATCTCCATTGCAAAGTGGATTGGTTATTTTTCCTTTATCTTTAGCTTGGATTACATTGAATTTTAATTTACATCGAATTGAAGCAAAACTATCAAGGAAAGTTATTTACTTACTATCATTTACATTGCTACTAGTAAGTAGTATTATCATTTCATTTGGTATTAAATTGCCGGTACTTATAGCATTTGTGTTGATTTTGGCAGGATTAAGTTTTGGATATATTTATACGAAAGATAGTGTAATTGTCCAAGAGGAAACTAGCCCATTACAAATGAAGAAAATGATGTCATTTTATGGATTAACTAAAAATCTTGGGGCATCAATAGGTTCAACAATAATGGGATATCTTTATGCGATACAATCAGGAATCTTTGGTCCAAACTTACATAATGTGTTAAGTGCTGTTGCTGTAATTAGCATTGGGCTTATTGTTTTATGGGTCGTATTTTTTAAAGAACAGTCATCTCAATCAAAAGAATAGAATTATGATTAAAATTGATGTAGTGTAATTAAAGTAAGAAATAATAAATTTCCTAGATACTAGATAAATCGTTCAATATTTTATTAATAAGGAGGCCAATGATTGTGAATTATCTTAAACATAAGTTTTATAACTTGTTAACTACAATGGTTGTTCTCTTTATTTTTGTACTTTCTGGTGCGATTTTTTTAACATTTCTAGGGTTTGGTTTATATGGATTAAGTAGAATACTTATTTATTTTAGGTTGGGTGACTTTACATATAATAGAAGTATGTACGATAACCTATTATATTATGGCAGTTATATAATCTTTGGGTACTTCATCATATTTGCAGTCGAGCATTTAATGGATTATTTTAGAAAAATGTTGCCTGAAAATGCATATTTTAGAGGCGCGACTTTTCATTTGATTTCTTACACAGTTGCAACAACGTTATTTTATTTTATTATTCATCTGAACTATGTGTATATCAATATCGATTTTTGGGTCATCATGGTTATTATAGGGTTCTTATATGTTTGTAAGCTTCAATTTTACCCTGAAAGTAAAAATTTAAATAATAGAAAATAGATATCTGAAGTTGAGGGCACATATGTGTTCCAACTTCTTTTTGTTCAATAGAAGAATCGATAATAGTGAGTCTTAGTGCTCAATTTGTGGTAAATAAGTTAAATAACCATTGTATGAGTCTGAGAAATAAAATAAATTATTAGGCCCTACAATGTTATATTGTTAGTTTTTTAAGTACACATTAGCTGTGCCTAATGTGTAAGAACCAATAATGATTTATTATGTAGTGCTTCTTTATCATTTGAGTACTACTCCCATTATGTTAATGGCTATATGTATTAAAGGGACAAGTGTATATCTGTTTTAAAAAGGAGGAATTATGATGGCTAAAGTTGAATTAACAACCCGGAGACGAAACTTCATAGTTGCTGTTATGTTGATTAGTGCGTTTGTAGCTATTTTAAATCAAACATTATTAAATACAGCGTTACCTAGTATAATGAGAGAATTAAATATTAATGAAAGTACATCGCAATGGCTAGTTACTGGGTTTATGCTTGTTAATGGCGTCATGATACCTTTGACGGCATATCTAATGGATAGAATTAAAACTAGACCTTTATACTTAGCGGCGATGGGGACATTTTTATTAGGTTCTATTGTTGCAGCCTTAGCTCCGAATTTTGGAGTTTTAATGTTAGCACGTGTAATTCAAGCGATGGGTGCAGGCGTACTTATGCCCTTAATGCAATTTACGTTATTTACATTGTTCAGTAAAGAACATCGAGGTTTTGCAATGGGACTAGCAGGTTTAGTAATTCAATTTGCACCAGCAATAGGCCCTACAGTTACAGGATTAATTATTGATCAAGCGAGTTGGCGAGTACCATTTATTATAATTGTAGGAATTGCTTTAGTTGCCTTTGTTTTCGGCTTAGTTTCAATCTCAAGTTACAATGAAGTGAAATATACGAAATTAGATAAGCGCTCAGTAATGTATTCAACTATTGGATTCGGGTTAATGCTATACGCATTTAGTAGTGCAGGAGATTTAGGATTTACAAGTCCAATAGTAATAGGTGCGTTGATAATAAGTATGGTTATTATCTATTTATTTATACGTAGACAATTTAATATTACTAATGCACTTTTAAATTTAAGGGTTTTTAAAAATAGAACATTTGCATTATGTACGATTAGTTCAATGATTATAATGATGTCAATGGTTGGACCTGCGCTGCTTATACCGCTATATGTTCAAAACAGTTTATCTTTATCTGCCTTGTTATCAGGACTTGTTATCATGCCTGGTGCAATAATAAATGGTATTATGTCAGTTTTTACAGGTAAATTTTATGATAAGTATGGTCCTAGACCATTGATTTATACTGGTTTTACAATTTTAACAATTACTACAATTATGTTGTGTTTCTTGCATACAGACACATCTTATACGTATTTAATAGTCGTATATGCAATTAGAATGTTTTCAGTTTCTTTACTCATGATGCCGATAAATACTACAGGAATTAATTCTTTGAGAAATGAAGAAATCTCACATGGCACGGCTATTATGAACTTTGGTCGTGTAATGGCTGGTTCACTAGGCACAGCTTTAATGGTTACATTAATGAGTTTTGGTGCAAAAATATTTTTATCTACATCGCCATCGCATTTAACTGCAACTGAAATTAAACAGCAATCCATTGCTATAGGGGTGGATATCTCATTTGCTTTTGTAGCTGTGCTTGTTATGGCAGCTTATGTGATAGCACTTTTTATAAGAGAACCTAAAGAAATAGAAAGTAATAGAAGGAAATTTTAAAATAATTATAGTAGTTGGTCTATTTAAAATAATAGGCTAACTGCTTTTTTTATTTAATAAAAAGTTTTATACTTTTAGTGATAGACTAAGCAAAAATTGTTATTTGCTATGATGTAGATGTCTTAAAATGATTAAGGGGGATTTGCTTTGTTAACGGTAGATCAAGTGAAAGAATTGGTAGGAGAAATTAAAGATCCTATTATAGATGTGCCTTTAAAAGAAACAGAAGGTATTGTTGAAGTTTCTATTAAGGAAGAAAAAGAACATGTGAGTGTTAAATTAGCAATGGCACAATTAGGTGGTGCACCGCAATTAGATTTACAGATGGCTGTTGTTAATGCATTAAAAGAAAACGGTGCGAAAACGGTCGGTATACGATTTGAAACATTGCCGGAAGAAAAAGTAAATCAATTTAAACCAAAAGAAGAAAATAAACCTAAAACGATAGAAGGCCTATTATCTCAAAATAATCCAGTCGAATTTATTGCAATAGCCTCCGGTAAAGGTGGTGTCGGTAAATCTACTGTTGCAGTAAATTTAGCCGTTGCCTTAGCTCGTGAAGGGAAAAAAGTCGGATTAGTAGATGCCGATATATATGGATTTAGTGTACCAGATATGATGGGTATTGATGAAAAGCCTGGAATTAAAGGGAAGGAAGTAATTCCAGTTGAACGTCATGGCGTTAAAGTTATATCAATGGCCTTTTTTGTGGAAGAAAATGCGCCAGTTATATGGAGAGGGCCAATGTTAGGTAAAATGTTGACGAATTTCTTTACAGAAGTTAAATGGGGAGACATTGAATATTTAATACTCGATCTTCCACCTGGAACAGGAGATGTAGCTTTAGATGTTCATACGATGTTACCTTCAAGTAAGGAAATTATTGTAACGACACCTCATCCTACAGCAGCATTTGTTGCAGCTCGCGCAGGTGCGATGGCAAAACATACGGATCATTCTATTCTTGGCGTAATTGAAAACATGAGTTATTTTGAAAGTAAAGAGACGGGTAATAAAGAATATGTCTTTGGCAAAGGTGGCGGTACTAAGTTAGCTGATGAACTTAATACTCAATTACTTGGGGAATTACCTTTAGAGCAACCATCTTGGAATCCAAAAGATTTTGCACCGTCAATATATCAATCAGATGATCGTCTAGGTAAAATTTATAGCTCGATTGCACAAAAAGTTATAGCTGCTACAAATAAATAGGTATAATATATGCTAAACGTACAAAATTACTTTTATTTTGTACGTTTTTATGTTGATTTGTTTTGGAATGCTGGTAAAATAAGTTCTTGTGTTAAGCAATAAACGCGTTGAAAAAGAAGCGGGTTGTGAACACAAAAAGTTTTAAAAAAGTTATTGACTTTAAATTCCAAAGTTGATAATATGATAAAGTCGTCAAAAACGACGCAGTTGTTTTTAAAGAAGAATTTCAAAAGTGTAAAACTTACCATTGAAATAACTATAAAAACAATATAGAATAAATAAAGTAATCGTTCAAAAAGTTATTGACTTCAAGAAATAAATGAAGTAGAATAAAAGAGATTGAACATTAATGAACATTGAAAACTGAATGACAATATGTCAACGTTAATTCCAAAAAACGTAACTATAAGTTACAAACATTATTTAGTATTTATGAGCTAATCAAACATCATAATTTTTATGGAGAGTTTGATCC
>NZ_JACVZN010000024.1:0-42135 GCF_017151895.1 Staphylococcus sp. EG-SA-15
CTTGTTGTAAAAGTAAGTTTTGCTCTTTTTCTTTCTTATACTCAGTCAACACTGTAATGATGTAGTCTGGATCTTTTAATGTTTGTTCAATTACATTGTCTGTTGCGTAGATACCGTGTTTGCGAATGGCTGGTAGGACGTCTGATGTTACCCATCGTTTGAATTTTCGAGCGGTTTCTCTGATTTTTTCGTTTTTACTTTGTTTAGAAGCGTCAAAGATTAAACTGTATAATCCTGATTCATTGATAATGATCATATTTCTGTTTTGACCTGATGCACTAAATTGGTGCGTCAGCTTGTCCTCGCTATCAACATGATTTCTGATGGCATTGTCTGCCCTTGCATATCCTAAAATTTCAGCAATATCTTTTCCTACAAAATAAGGTTCGTTTTCAATTTCCACTGTTCTTACTGGTAGCTCTTTAAAATTAAATGTTTGTAATGCTTGCATTGTTCGTTCCTCCTTTTAAAATGTTTGTTTGCGTTTCGTGTACTTTGTGGGTAAAAAAATATCTCCAATATTTTCGTCAAAAAAATCAGCGATAATAAACATCTCATCATTCTTAAATTGATGCTTTCCTAATTCCTTTAAACGATAACCTTCAGTTGATATATTCAAGAGGTTTGCTAAATCTTCTTGAGTACACTTTCTTTCTTTTCTCAACTTTATTAAATTCCATTGCATGTTGTCACCTCCCGCTTACAAAACTAACTATACACGATACGTGTACTTGAGTCAACATAAAAGTTTGCTTTTCGTGTATTTTTTTGTTGAATACCAAAAATAATTGGGTTATACTATAGGTAAATTTAAGGAGGTAAGAAAATGGATAAAAAAGAATTAGCGAAATTTATAGGCAATAAAATCAGATACTATAGAACCAAATTGAACTTAACTCAAGATCAACTTGGAGAAAAACTCAACACTAAAAAGGCTACTATTTCAAATTATGAGACAGGGTACAGAACTCCTAAACAAGATGATTTGTTTGAAATTGCTCATATTTTAAATATCAGTATCGATGATTTGTTTCCTACAAGAAATAATAAAAAAAACGACATCACTTCCATATACAGTAAACTCACGCCTCCAAGACAAAAAAACGTACTTAACTACGCAAATGAGCAATTAGATGAACAGAATAAAGTCACTTCTATAGATGAATATAAAGAGTCTAAACTAGTATCGTATATTGCATGTGGTGCAACTGGTGCTGGCATAGGAGAAGAATTATATGATGACATATTGCATGAAGAAGTATTTTTTAAAGAAGACGAAACGCCATCAAATGCTGATTTTTGTATTTTAGTTAATGGTGATTCAATGGAACCTATGTTAAAACAAGGAACATACGCTTTTATTAAGAAAGAAGATTCTATTAAAGATGGTACAATTGCACTCGTTGTATTAGATGGAGTAAGTCTTATCAAGCGTGTAGATATATGCGAAGACTATATTAATTTGGTATCTCTAAATCCGAAGTATGATGATATCAAAGTCGCTTCGTTTAGTAATATTAAAGTAATGGGCAAAGTTGTATTGTGATTAATAACGCCTATGTGGCGCGAGGAGGATGAGGGATGGAAGAGAACGCACCTTTAGAAACAGCAGTTAATAATTTTAAAAAGATTCAAAATAGCGAGATTTACAAATTTAAATATATGAATTCATGGTGTCTTGAATATTCAGAGTTTTTATTGGATGAAGTTAGATTGTTAAAAGAAAACAAAAGTTACACCAGATATAAAAAAGGCACTATAATTTATGTAAAGTTAGGTGTTAATGTTGGCAGAGAGTTTTCTGGAAACCATTTTTGTATGGTACTTAATAATCACGATTCAAATAAAAATCCAATATTAACGGTAGTTCCACTTACATCTTCCAGAAGTAAATTCAATGTGCATATCGAAGAAGATTTGTTACCTTTAGTATTGGAAAAAATGGACGTAACGGGTAAGGATTTAGCTAAAAAAATCATGAACAATCTTGAAAAGGTGTCAAAAGCAGAAAACCCATACGATCAAAAATTACTTGATGAAAACAAATCGCTGAATGACGACTTCAAAAAATATTCGAAGGTTCGCAAAAGATATGAGCGATTCAAGTATAAAAAGACCTATGCTAACGTTTTAAATATCACTACAATCAGCAAGGATAGAATATCGAAAATTAATAGGTATGACCCTGCCGGAGAAATATCATATTCAAAAGAAACAGTAGATAAAATTGAAAATAGTATAAAAATTAGATTTCTTAGTTAAATCGCTTGAACTACACTCTCTTTGATGGTATATTACATATATACAAAACAAGCCGCTGAAATATTTGCGGCAAGCTTCAAATTAGACAAGTCGCTGAAATATTTGCGACATGAGAGGGTGCATCTGCGCTCTCTCTTTTTTTATACAATTTTCACGGGTAGCCCGCCTACCCTTATTATTTTTTGCCAATTTTGAGGAGGGAGCACATGAAAGTAGCAATTTATACTAGAGTGAGTACACTTGAACAAAAAGAAAAAGGACACTCTATCGAAGAACAAGAAAGAAAATTAAGAGCTTACAGCGACATAAACGACTGGAAAATTCATAAAGTATATACTGACGCTGGATACTCCGGAGCTAAAAAAGACAGACCCGCTTTACAAGAAATGTTGAATGAAATAGATAATTTTGATTTGGTTTTAGTCTATAAACTAGATCGATTAACTCGAAGTGTTAAAGACTTACTAGAGATACTAGAATTGTTTGAGAATAAAAACGTGTTGTTTAGGAGCGCAACAGAAGTATATGACACAACTTCTGCTATGGGACGTTTGTTCGTAACATTAGTAGGTGCTATGGCAGAGTGGGAGCGTACTACAATTCAAGAGCGTACTGCAATGGGTCGACGCGCATCAGCTAGAAAAGGGTTAGCTAAAACTGTCCCTCCTTTCTATTACGACAGAGTAAACGATAAATTTGTGCCTAATGAATATAAAAAAGTATTACGATTTGCAGTAGAAGAAGCGAAAAAAGGTACTAGTTTAAGAGAAATAACTATAAAATTGAACAACTCTAAATACAAAGCACCCTTAGGTAAAAACTGGCACAGATCAGTTATAGGCAATGCTCTAACGAGTCCGGTAGCTAGAGGTCATCTTGTTTTCGGTGACATATTCGTCGAAAACACCCACGAAGCTATTATAAGTGAAGAAGAATACGAAGAAATAAAATTAAGGATAAGTGAAAAAACTAACTCTACAATCGTAAAACATAACGCTATTTTCAGAAGTAAACTATTATGTCCAAACTGTAACCAGAAATTGACTTTAAACACAGTCAAGCATACGCCTAAAAATAAAGAAGTTTGGTATTCTAAACTATACTTTTGTTCTAACTGCAAAAATACTAAAAATAAAAATGCATGTAACATCGACGAAGGCGAGGTTTTAAAACAATTTTACAATTATCTAAAACAATTTGATTTAACATCATATAAAATCGAAAACCAACCTAAAGAAATAGAAGATGTCGGCATCGATATTGAAAAGTTGCGAAAAGAACGCGCTAGATGTCAAACACTTTTTATAGAAGGTATGATGGATAAGGATGAAGCTTTTCCAATAATAAGTCGTATTGACAAAGAAATACATGAGTATGAAAAGCGCAAGGATAATGATAAGGGTAAGACTTTTAACTATGAGAAGATTAAAAATTTCAAGTATTCATTGCTAAACGGCTGGGAATTAATGGAAGATGAGTTAAAAACTGAATTCATAAAGATGGCAATCAAAAACATTCATTTTGAATATGTAAAAGGAATTAAAGGGAAGCGCCAGAACTCATTGAAGATTACGGGTATAGAGTTTTATTAATTGGAAGTTCGGAATAACTATGCTGTTACCTCGTTCGCCAATTATTTTTTGCACTATAAAAAGTCCCACTTAAAACAATCATTTTAAGCGGGACTTTTTATATTGAGTAACTAAAATTATTTAGCTGCTACTTCTTCGCCATTGTAAGAACCACAGTTTTTACATACACGGTGTGATAATTTGTATTCGCCACAGTTTGGGCATTCAGTCATACCTGGTACTGAAATTTTGAAATGCGTACGACGTTTGTTTTTTCTAGTTTTAGAAGTTCTTCTTTTTGGTACTGCCATGATATATCCTCCTTAGATTATAAACGAAAAATACTAAATGTTAGTTTAATTAACAACATTATATCATTAATTAAACTACTTATTGCTCTTTATCATATAATTGTTGTAATTTTTGAAGCCTTGGATCAACTTGTCGTGATTCTGAATCATCTTGTTCTTGCTGTTTAGCAAGCTCATCTAATTGATCCTCATCGATTACTTCCCAACCATTACCTACTGTCAACATTTGGTCACTTTGCTCTGAATAAGCTCTCATTGGTTTCTCAATAATAACTATATCCTCGACAATATCCTGAAGATTAACCATACCATCTTTAATAATGTGATAGTGTTCATCTACATCATCTTGATCATCGTTATACTGATTGTACCCTTCTAAATCAAATACTTCTGTAGTAGTTACATCTAGTGGGACTTTAACTGGTACAAGAGTACGTGCACAAGGCATTGTATACGTTCCAGTAATGTGAATATTCGCAACGACTTCTGTTGACTTAATGGTTAACTGACCTTGGATTGTAATTGGAGATAAATCAATTAAATCTAATGATTCTTTTAAATTGTCAAAACTCACCGTTTGATCAAATTCAAATGGCTTACCTTGATATTTCCTTAATTGCGTAATTGACCATTTCATATGGCTTCACCTCTAACAAGCACAAAATTTATTTTAACTTTCTAAGAACAAGTTGTCAAGATTTTTTCTTAACATATCATGTTCTGTTACAATATTAATAATGAATACCGAAAGGACGAATTGCAAATGAAAAGCGTTGGCTTAATCACAGAATATAATCCCTTTCATAATGGGCATCAATATCATATTAATCAATCTAAAAAACTTACAAATGCTGACGTTACTATTGCAATAATGAGTGGTAACTTTGTCATGCGTGGCGAACCAGCAATCTATAATAAGTTTACTCGTGCAAAAATGGCATTATCAACAGCTGATTTAGTTATCGAACTACCAGCAACTGCCAGTTTATCATCTGGCGATCATTTTGCCGAACTAGCAGTTAAAGTCGCAGATTATATGAGTGTCGATACAATTGCATTTGGTAGTGAAAATAATGATATCAAAACATTAAAGCAATTAGCACACAGCATTAATGAAATTGAACAATCTGAATCCTTTTCACAAAAAGTAAAAGAAGGTAAAAGCTACCCTCGTATCATTAGCGAATTATTAGAGCATCATGAAGCACTAGCAAGTCCTAACAACATACTTGGTATTAGTTATCTGAAAGCAATTGCTAAAAATGCTAAAAACATCAATGCAATTTCTATCAAACGAGAAAATGCTCAACATCATGATTCATTAATTCAACACCATCAGTTTGCAAGTGGTACATCTATTAGAACATCAATCATTAGTCAAGATGATCATTGGCATCATGTGGTACCTAAAGATATTCAACACTTGTACGTAACACCTCATATAACATTAAATCAAATATTTCCATATTTGAAATATCAAATCATAGCTATGACTACAGATTCATTAAAAAATATTTATACTGTTACTGAAGGTTTTGAAAATCGTTTGAAATCTAACATTTATGAAGCAACTGATTTTCATCATTTTGTAAAATTACTAAAAACAAAGCGTTATACATATACGCATATCCAAAGACTGTTAATGAATGTATTATTAAACATTAAACCTACAGATGTTACGAGAAACATTCACGCAGTTAAAGTATTAGCGATGAACGACCGTGGCAGACAATATTTAAAGCATTTAAAAACAGCGTTCCCAGAAAGACAATATATAACCAATATTAACAAAAGCAATGCACATTACTTCACAAATGAAATCAAAGCAACACACATATACAATGCAATAAGCGGGCAACAACAAACAGATTTCAACACGCCTGTCATACAGCAATATCGTTAACAAATGAAAACAGTATTTTAGGATTGTAAACCATGATAAACCTAAAATACTGTTATTTTTATTACTTAAATTTCTTCTTCAATGCCTTTTCAACATACGGTGGAACGAATTCAGAAATATCTGCTCGATAAGCTGCAACTTCTTTAACAATACTTGAACTTATAAATGAATAATTAGTACTAGACATCATATATAACGTTTCAATTTCATTGTTCAACTTTTTATTCATTGAAGTTAAGCGTAATTCATATTCAAAATCACTGACTGCTCTTAAACCACGTATGATTGTTTTAGCTCCTACTTGTTCACAATAATCGACTAGTAAACCACTAAATTGATGAACCTTGACATTAGGTAAATGTTTAACAGATTGTTCAATTAAATCCATACGCTCTTCTAAACTAAACGTACCTTCTTTTTTACTATTTTTAAGAACACAGACATGAATTTCATCAAATCTATCTGTACTTCTCTCAATAATGTCTAAATGACCATAAGTAATGGGGTCAAAACTACCCGGAATGACCGCTATTGTATGTTCCATGCTATTCTCCCTTTTCTAATAACAATGTGTCTGTCAACCCATAATGGTAACGTTTAATCATATTAAACGGTTGATAGTCTATTTCTTCATGATTGCTAAATTCACAAACGATGATACCATTTTCTTTCAATAAATTAAACTCTGAAATTAGTTTTAAAGCTTTATCAATGAGACCTTTATTATAAGGTGGATCTAAGAAAATGACATCAAATTGAATATCACGTTTTGACAATGCTTTTAAAGCTCTATCTGCATTATTTTTATAAACTTCAGATTGTGCCTCTAAATCCAAATTCGCAAGATTTGATTTAATAACTTTTACAGCTTTAAAATTTTGATCAACAAAGATTACCTTATCCATACCTCGAGAGAGTGCTTCTATTCCAAGCGCCCCGCTTCCTGCAAATAAATCTAAACCTATACCTGACACATCATATAAACTATTAAAGATACCTTCTTTAACTTTATCCATAGTTGGTCTCGTATTACGGCCTTCCATACTTTCTAAAGCTTTACTTTTATGTTTACCTGCAATGACGCGCATGTTGTTCACACTTCCAATTCATTTAGTTATTTAATATAATTTATTGAGAAAAAGGAGAATGATAAACCAATGAAACAAACATTTATTACACTTGGTGAAGGTCTAACAGATTTGTTCGAATTCATGACGATGATTGAATATAACCATCAACGTATTGATAAAATTATCTATTTTCATTCACCACAAGCTGAAAATAAAAAGTCATCTGTAGCAATCATTATGAACCCTACAACTGGCAATCATTTCCAAGCATTTTATATCATGATTAACGCTATTAAATATCCATATCCAGATTCAAATAAAAAGTTTCAAATGATTAATGATTGTGCTGAAAAATTCGACATACCAATTTTAGGTATCGATGTACAGCCCCCTCAAGCATTTCATGATTTATCGTTATATTATAATTATTTAATTAGTGTGTTAAGGCTCCAAAAATGGATACCAGAACTTCAATAATATTAATTATATATTTCGTGTTTCTCTTTTTCGTAAGTTTTCTTTAAGTATTTATATGGTGAGCCATCAATGTGTCTAACGTATTTAAGTTGCATTAGTTTATGTACAATTTGATCAACATCCTGCTCATTCACATACATAATTACAAATTTACGATCTCTATTTGAATGAACGATATGTCCATATTTTCGGATTTGTCGTTCATGTTTCATATGTTTTAAATAAACTACAATACTAGTTCTTGGGATTAAATTCATTTAAACCTCACTCCATTTATTTTCAGCATTAATCATATCATGTCTTTATTAATTTTAAAATATTAAGCTACCTTAATTATGTCTTATGTAATTGCTCGATAAATGTATTTAGATTATATTAAACATCATTATATTAATTCAATTCTCAAGAGCATCACTATATGATTAACCACACATTTCGCTGTAGTCAGAACTATGATTTTGTTAAGCTATAAAAGTAAACGAGGAGGAATTTTCTATGAAAAAAGTAAACAGAAACATTTTAAATGCGGTACTAGTCGGTGCTGGATTTTTAAGTAGTCTATTAATGATCAATAAAAATAAAGTGATTACTAAAAAGCAAACCATCCCTGCTTTTTTCAAAGGCAATGCACCATATATATTTGCGCATCGCGGTGGTATGGCTTTAAGACCAGAGCAAACGCAACTTGCATTTGACTATGCTAAACAATTAGGCGTTGATGGCTTTGAAACAGATGTGAGACTCACAAAAGATCAACAGCTTATCGTTTTTCATGACGCAACTGTTGATAGAACGACGAACGGCTCTGGAAAAGTTAGTGCCCATACATTAGCAGAATTAAAGAAATTAGACGCAGCTTATCACTTCAAAGATATCAATGGACTAACACCATATCGTGGTCATGCACACACAGCTATACTAACCTTCGATGAGTTGCTGAAGCAATATCCTGATATGTATATAAACGTAGACTTAAAAGATGCTCCTGAATCCTATGAAAGCTCAATCGCACCACAAATTATGTTTGATACAATTGCAGAAAATCAAGCATTTGACCGCGTTCTTGTGACAAGTTTTTATAAAGAACAAATCGTTCGTTTTAATAAAATTGCACAAGGATCCGTCGCAATTGGTGCTAGCCAACAGGAAGTTACAGAAGCATTTTTAAAATATCATTTATTAGGTGGTAGGTACTACCAACCATTAGCACAAACGTTCCAAATGCCTACTCATTTTAAAGGCATTGATTTGACTTCATCTCGTTTTATCAAATGGTTAAATGATATGAATATCATTCCAGGCTATTATGGCGTAAATAGTATAGATCTGATGAATGATTTATACCAAAAAGGTGCACACACGATTGTGACAGATCGACCAGATTTAGCACAACAATTCAAACAAACAATCCCGAATAAATAAAAACATCGAGTCAGATGCTAGTTAGTGGTTTCAATAACCACCTTTTTCTGACTCGATGTTTTTTATAATGAACAATTACAGGATCCGCCCGTCGCACAACCACTATGTGATGTTTGAAAGAATGGATTACCTGTTTCTATTTTGACATGTTCTGAAACAGCGTACGCAATTTTCGTAACAACTTCATCTATTAAATGTTGAAGTGCCATTTCCCTAGCTTTGTAATGCATCACAACGTCAAGCATCTCATATGCTCTTTTGCGTTGTCTTGTCTCTAACATAACTTTCTTATAATCAGGATGATATTTCCCGAATCGCATTACTTCATCATATTTCTCTTTTGATTTTAAAAATGATTGATAAAGTAAATGTGCTTCGTCATTGTTTTCGAGCGCCTGTTTAGCTTGCTCAAATGATGCATAAATATCTGATGCAACTATCATATCAGCTAGTTCATCAATATCATCTAATATCGCTAGTGAAGCTTCATTAATCATAAATACCCCTCATTGTTATTTTTCTAAGAAAATTAGTGAATAATAATCTCTCATTACATCTCCACCCATCTCATCGTATTTTGAATTTAATAGACGAGATCGATGTATATCTGAATTCATCCAACTATGGATTAATGTTGGTACATCATTAAACGCATAACCAACATTTTGAGCAGTTGTTTTATAAGTAACGTGATTTTTATCTAATTGCCCTCTTAATGCGTCCTCTGTAAATTCAACACTATCAGAACCATTAGAGGTCGCTTCATATAAGTTATTAGATGCAATATGTGCTAAATCGCTATTGATTTTCAATGGTTTTAATCCTTTTAATTTTCTCATTTCATTCGTTACTTCATAAAGAGAAATTAATTGATTTGGATTTTGCTCAACTGGACGCTTATTATGCTCTTCTGACGTAGAATTAGAATTTAATTGATAAGGTTCAATATCTGCTAACATTTCTTTTGTTAAAAATCGTACACTTAGCACCTTTTTCGATTGTTGATCAGAATACACTTGTGCATATATGTCGCCATATTTAATCAGTGTTTGTGTTTTTAAATCTTCATCTGAAAGTTCAAATTCATATTTTTTACCATCAACTTTAAAGGACGGTTCTGGATTAATACTTGTATGATTAAAAATTTCTGCAGAATGTTGTCCTATTTTTAACGGACTAACATTGACTTTCTCACCTGTAGCATACACTGAAACGATTTCTTCACGTTTAGTTGAAACAATGTAATAACTGTTTTTGTCTTTAAACACATAATTTTTGTAACCATCTCTAAAAGGGTAGACACGATCTGCTTGTCCAAATTTAGAAGTAAGCACTTTAATATCTTTACCTACCCATGTACCAACACCTTCTTTAGGCTTTGGATTTTCAGCATGGTTATTTGATTTATTCACCTGTTCAGATCTATTTACTTTATTACCTTTATTCGGGTTCTCTAATACATCAAATTTTAATCTCGGTGAATAAAAAAGATATATTAAAAATCCAACTAAAAATAATACACCGACGACTCTTATAATTAACTTTTTCATCAATCAACCACCTAAAAAGTATTAATACTATTGTAAAAAACAACACATTAATTAGCAAATTTTCAACACTGACATAACTGTGTCGTTTCGATAAAACAAAATCATCTTCAGGCATAATTTTAACGTCATAAAGATTTTCCCTACACTCTATATCATAACCTATCTTTATATTTTCAGGTTGAATTTCATTATTAAGATTAAAATATGTATAAAAAAATGGACAGTTAAGGTATCAAATGAATACCATCAACTGTCCGACTATTCTTCATCAAAAAACCTGATAAAACAAATTGCCTTATCAGATTAGTATCATTTGTATAAGCATATTAATGACCAAATGTTGCTTTAATCAGTGATGTCGTTTCTCCACCTGGATATAATACATATAATAATAAGTAAACTGCTACACCTGTAATTGCAGTACAGAACCATATAACTGAAGCGAATGGCCCGAATTTGCGGTGTACATTATATTTATCTTTAAATGCAGTAATAATTTGAACTAGGCCTAGAATACCACCAATTGTTGCTAAATTAATGTGGAAAAATAAGAAAATCGTATAATATTTCTTAATTGATGCTGGTCCGCCAAATGCTGTATTACCGATAAAAATCGTTCTACTTGCATAGATTAAGAAAAAAGTTAAAGCAAAAACAGCTGCAGCTAACATAACATTTTTGTGTTTATTTATTTCCCTTTTCCAAATAAGTCTCCAACCAATGGCAATTAAAATTGCACTAATGACAATACATGTCGTACTAATCGTTGGTAAAATTGGAACGCCCATATTTTTCATCCTAACTTAATTAATCTAGATCAAAGTAAGTAATGAAACAATCACAGCTAACACGAAAAAGATCACTAAATAATTTAGTGAATATATAAACATTTGTGTTGCCCATTTTGTTTGATCTGAATTTTTCTTAAATGTTGTTAAACCTAATGCAATCCATCCTAAATTTAATAATGTAGCTAACACTACGAATACGACACCTAAATTTATTAGTAATAAAGGTACTGGCAATAAAATAATCAACCAGATAAACATACTGACACGTGTACGTTTAAAGCCCTTAACTGATGGTAACATTGGAATATTTGCAAGTGCATATTCATCTTTACGTTTAATAGCTAAGGCATAAAAATGAATTGGTTGCCAACAAAATACAACTAAAAACAGCGCAATCGCTGTTAAACTAATTTGTCCTTCAATTGCAACCCATCCAATTAGTGGTGGTACTGCTCCAGGAAAACTCCCAATGACTGTGTTCCATGTTGTATGTCTTTTAGACCATATTGAGTAATAAGACACATAACCTACAATCCCCATAAGACCAAGTACGCCTGATGGTATATTCAATAAAAACAAACAAATTTCTCCAACTAACATCATACCAAAACTTAATAGTAATAAATTTTGATCTGTAATTCTATTATTTACAGTTGGTCTATTTTGTTTACTAGGCATAATACGATCAATATCTTGGTCGTAATAATTATTTAACGCACATGCGCCACCCATAATTAAAGTAGATCCAAATAGCATTAATAAAATTTGAGGTATTGATGATAAGAAGGAATGATTTGTCATTACAACTGCTAGCCATGCGCCCGCAAAAGCCGGAATTAAGTTGCCTTGAACAAGTCCCATTTTAATTATCTGTTGCAATTCTTTGAAGTTAACTCTGCTAATATTTTGTGACAAAGTATGCTCTTTGCTCATAATCCCCCTCCTTAAATTTGTTCATATAAGATTATGATATCTTAGATTGCATAAAAAGACTAGGTTTAATAAAATTAAATTGTGACAAATTAACGACAAGAGAAAATGTCAATTTTGTGACACAAATAACATTTAATTTATTGCTATAATGTATATGTTAGAAAATTTTAATAAGTAGAATCATGCATCTAAAAGAGATTAATATTTAAGCTTCAAATTTGAGTAAACGTGGATTACATAATTATCCCAATAAAAAAATCATTACGATTAAGTTCTTTTTATGTCGTCCACATACAATACTTGTAAAATTAAATCATATTTCCTGCGTTGGATCCCATCTTTTCATATCCTACAATCAGGTCAATTTATAGTATCATCTCAAATCCGGCTATTAATTCTAATTCTCAGTGATGCGTTTTTTTATGATGGGGTGTATAAATTGTTTGGCAAAAAGAATTTAAAATGGTTAGGTGTCGTAGCAACGTTAATGATGACATTTGTACAACTTGGTGGAGCCTTAGTTACCAAAACCGGATCAGCTGATGGTTGTGGTTCTTCTTGGCCACTATGTCATGGTGCGTTGATTCCAGAATTCTTTCCTATTGATACGATTATTGAGTTAAGTCATAGAGCCGTTTCAGCTTTGTCTTTATTAATGGTCTTATGGTTAGTTATCACTGCATGGAAACATATAGGCTATATTAAAGAAATTAAACCTTTATCAATCATTAGTGTTGGATTCTTATTATTGCAAGCATTAATCGGAGCTGCTGCTGTTATTTGGCAACAAAACGATTACGTTTTAGCATTGCACTTTGGTATATCATTAATCAGTTTCTCATCTGTATTTTTAATAACATTGATTATTTTCTCTATAGATCAAAAATATGAAGCTGACGAATTATATATCAAAAAGCCATTAAGACGTTTAACATGGTTAATGGCAATCATCATTTATTGTGGTGTTTATACTGGTGCACTAGTGAGACATGCGGATGCAAGTTTAGCATATGGTGGTTGGCCATTGCCATTCCACGATCTTGTACCACATTCAGAACAAGATTGGGTTCAACTCACGCATCGTATCATGGCTTTTATAGTGTTTACGATTATTATGATTACTTATATTCACGCTGTTAAAAATTATCCAAATAACCGTACTGTTCATTATGGTTATACAGCTGCATTTATACTTGTTATATTACAAGTTATCACAGGTGCATTATCTATTATGACAAATGTTAACCTGATAATCGCACTTTTCCATGCATTATTTATCACTTATTTATTTGGTATGACAACATACTTTATCATGCTAATGTTACGATCAGTAAGAAGTGACAAGCAATAACAAAAAAGCAAACCGTAATTTTAATGGCACGCCCATTAAAATTACGGTTTTTTATATCAATATTTAAAATTAAACCTAAGCCATGTAAAAACGAGATTACACGTCAATTGTTGTGTAATCTCGTTTTATTTTAATCATTTTAGTCAGTTGCTTTTTCAATTTCGATTAATAAATCGCCTGTCGCTATTGTGTCACCATTATTTACAGTTACTTGTTTAATCACACCGTCAAATGGTGCTTGAATTGTTGTTTCCATTTTCATAGCTTCAGTAATTAGCAACGGCTGGTTAGCTTTCACAGATTCACCTACACTAACCTTGACTTCAGTTACTGAACCTGGCATTTGCGCACCGATATGACTTGGATTACTCTTATCTGCTTTTGGCTTAACGTTCGCATTTGTATGCACATTCTCATCTTTAATGTAAATACGTCTCGCTTGACCATTCATCGCATAGTAAATCGTTCTATTACCATTTTCATCTGGTTCACTAATCGTTTCTAGTTTAATAATTAATCGTTTACCCTTATCGATTTCGATTTCTACTGTTTCACCATTACGCATTCCAAAGAAGAATGTAGGCGTATCAAGTAACGATAAGTTTCCGTATTGATTTCTAGTTTGAATATATTGTTCATATACCTTTGGATATAATACATAACTAATAATATCTTGCTCCGTAACAGGACCTTGTTGCTCTTCTTCAAGCAACTCACGGACTTTTTCAAAATCAACTGGCTCTAGATATTCACCTGGACGAGCTGTTAGTGCTTCTTGGCCTTTTAAAATAACCGCTTGTAAATCTTTATTAAAACCATTTACAGGTTGTCCTATTTCGCCTTTGAAGAACGACACTACTGATTCTGGGAAATCTAATTTATAGCCATCTGTAATCACGGATTGTTCATCAAGATCATTTTGTACCATATAAAGTGCCATATCACCAACTACTTTAGACGATGGAGTTACTTTTACGATATCACCAAATAAGAAATTCACTCTGCGATACATATCTTTGACTTCATCAAATCTTTCGCCTAAACCTAAACTTTTAGCTTGTTGACTTAAATTCGAATACTGTCCACCAGGCATTTCATGTTGATAAATTTCAGTATTCGGTGATTTGATATCACTTTCAAAGTCTGAATAATAAGTACGTACAGTTGACCAATAATGACTAAGTGACTCCATACCTTCAATATCAGTTCTAAGGTGGCGTGGGAAGCCATTTAATGCATAATATAACGAATTGGCGCTTGGCTGACTTGTTAAACCACTCATTGAAGCAACAGCAGTATCAATGATATCGACACCAGCATCTATTGCTTGTTTGTATGTTAATAAACCATTACCACTTGTATCATGAGTGTGAAGATGAATTGGTAAATCTACAGCTGATTTTAACTCACCAATCAATTCGTAAGCGGCTTTAGGTTTTAATAAGCCTGCCATATCTTTAATCGCTAAAATATGGAAACCTTCACGTTCTAACTCTTTAGCTAGTTTGACATAATACTCTAAAGTATAAATGTTTGATCGCTCAGGATTTAAAATGTCACCTGTATAACAAATAGTACCTTCAGAGATTTTGCCCGCTTCTTGTACTGCTTCATTGGCAACTTTCATTTGATCTACCCAGTTTAAAGAATCGAAAATTCTAAAGACATCTATGCCTGCTTTAGCACTTTCTTGTACGAATTTATGAATAACATTATCAGGATAGTTTTTATAACCAACTGCGTTTGAAGCACGTAACAACATTTGGAATAATACATTTGGAATAGCTTTACGTAGACGTTCAAGTCGTTCCCATGGGTTTTCCTTCAAGAAATTATATGCCACATCAAATGTAGCACCGCCCCACATTTCAAGTGAGAAACCATCTTTAAATACGTCCGCTGTTTTGGATGCGATATTAATCATATCCTTAGTTCTAACTCGTGTAGCTAATAATGATTGGTGTGCATCTCTAAAGGTTGTATCTGTTAGTAAGACATCATCCTGCTTTTTAACCCATTCAGCTACACCTTTTGGACCTACTTCATCAAGCAATTGTTTCGTACCACTAAATGAAGCGATTTTACTTGAAGATACAGTTGGAATTGATGCTAATTCATAGTCTGGTTTCGGACGTTTCTCAACATTTGGGAAACCATTAATTGTTACATTACCTATATATTCTAATGTTTTAGTACCTCTATCTAGAGACGGCTGAATGTCGAAAAGTTCTGGTGTTTCTTCAATAAATTTAGTTGTGTAATCACCACTTGTGAACTTTTTATTCTTCATTACATTAATTAAGAATGGAATATTAGTTTTAACACCACGAATACGCATTTCTCGTAATGAACGTACCATTTTTTCTTCTGCTTGTTTAAATGATATCGCGTGTGTAGATAATTTTACGAGTAATGAATCATAATAAGGTGATATCTCAGCACCTTGGAAACCATCTCCAGCATCGAGACGTACACCAAAGCCACCGCTTGAACGATAAGCAATGATTGTTCCAGTATCCGGCATGAAATCATTTAACGGATCTTCTGTTGTAATACGACATTGGATGGCATAGCCCAATGTTGTAATATCTTTTTGTTGCGGCATATTAATTTCTTCACCAAATAAATCGGCACCTGCTGCAACTAAAATTTGTGTCTTAACAATATCAATTCCTGTTACCATCTCTGTAATTGTATGCTCAACTTGTACACGAGGGTTAACTTCTATAAAGAAGAATTCGTCACCAGATACTAGAAATTCAACAGTACCTGCATTGACATATTTAATATTTTCCATCAATTGAATTGCAGCATCACAAATACGTTGACGTAATGTTGGTGATAATCCAACTGATGGTGCAACTTCTACAACTTTTTGATGACGACGTTGTACTGAACAATCACGTTCAAATAAGTGTACGATATTTCCATGTTCGTCACCTATAACTTGTACTTCAATATGCTTTGGATTATCAATGTATCTTTCTATGTAAACTTCACTATTACCAAATGATTTTTCAGCTTCTGATTTTGCTCTATGGAAAGCATCTTCTAATTCACTTTCTTCACGAACGATTCTCATACCTTTACCGCCGCCACCACTTGTGGCTTTAATCATTAGCGGGAAACCAGCTTCTTCTGCAAATTCTTTTGCTAATTCATATGATTTAATTGGACCGTCTGTACCAGGAATAACTGGTAAATCTGCCTTGATAGCCGTTGTACGAGCTTTAACTTTATCTCCAAACATATCTAAATGTTCTAAATGAGGACCAATAAATTTAATTCCTTCTTCTGCACAACGACGCGCAAATTGTTCATTTTCACTTAAAAATCCATAGCCAGGATGAATCGCATCCACATTCGCTTGTTTTGCTACATCAATGATACGCTCAATATTTAAATAACTTTCAGCAGGACCTAAATCACTTCCAACTAAATAGGATTCATCTGCTTTATATCTATGTAATGAACTTTTGTCTTCATTCGAATAAATTGCAACTGTGCTGATGTCTAATTCTGCCGCCGCTCTGAATATACGAATTGCAATTTCTCCACGGTTAGCAACAAGTAACTTTTTTATTTGTTTCAATAGCGATACACTCCTCAAACTATTAGAATTTTCTAACTAATTAGATAATAAAATTTTATCTTAAAGCGCTCTGTTTTGCTATAGTTATGTTTCAAATTTTCAAAATTTAACATTCTTGAGACAATTAAAACCTCCGCTTCAGAAATAATAATTTCAAAAATGACTATGCAACAACAGGTAGTTCACGTTTTTGTTGTGAAACATTTTCGATTTCTACAACTCTAAAAAATTAAAAATAAAATTGCAAAACATCAACATTTATTATCAATAGCGATAACTTTATCTTATCATCATGATTCTAATTTCGCCACCACATTTAGTAATTTTTAGTCATAAAATTTAGTTATAATTATACGTTGTTTTGTTTATAAAATTTGATAATCATGAGTAATCTCGTAATATCAAAACAAAAAGGAAGTTAAGCGTTGTTTGGTTGCCTAACTTCCGTTATTGAACTCATCAGTCCAATTTGACAAAGAGTATATAAATAGCCAATGTTTAGCATTGCTTAATGACAGAAGTCATCTCGTACTAAATATTGGCTAGTATTTTTTTAATTAAATTGTCTTCTTATATCAACTTTTTGTTGTTGTTTCTTTCGTTGCTGGTCTACTTTGATTTGTTTACCTACAATCAGAAGTAATCCCATAGCAATACTTAAACTAATCATTGATGATCCACCAAAGCTGATAAATGGCAATGGCACACCAGTTAATGGAATTGTTGCCGAAATACCGCCAATGTTTACAAACGTTTGACTTCCAAAGTATGTGGCAATCCCAACACACACAAGTTTATAAAAATATGATGATGTTTTATTTGCAAACTGGAAGGCACGATATACAATAAAGAACTCTAAAGTAATAACTAGCAATCCTCCGATTAAACCTAATTCTTCGCAAATAATTGCAAAAATAAAATCTGTATGTGGTTCTGGTAAATAGCCCAATTTCATTGCACTATTTCCTAATCCTTTTCCAAATACGCCACCGTTACCTATCGCAAGCAATGAATTGGAAATATGGTATCCAGTTCCTGATTCGAATTGGAATGGATCTGTTAGCGTACTAAATCTGGCAGTTAAATAACTTGGTAACCAACCAGCCATTAATGCAATGACAAATACTACTAAGAATCCTAGCACTGCTGGTATACCAAATCTTAGGACTTTGTTTACCCCAATTCCTGAATAAAAAATGATCGCAACTAAAATAATTAATATTAGTAATGTTTGCCCTACGTCTTTTTGTAGGAAAACTAAAAACGTACAACCTAATGCTAATACAATAGGACTTAAAATTAATTTTGGTTTACTTAATACTCTAGGCATTTTTTTACTGATCATAAATGGGATATATAATATGATTGCAATTTTTAATAACTCAGATGCCTGTAAGTTCATAAATCCTAAGTTTATCCAACTTTTAGAACCATTAATATCTTTACCTATTACTAACGTCAGTAATAATAGTGAGACGATAGTTATAATCATACCTTTTTGCACTTTAATATTACTCAGTAATTTAACATTCATTAAAAATGCAATAAAAAATACAATTATAAAACTCATTATGACATATGCTAATTGTCGGTTGTAAAAATACGTTCCTGGAACATCGATACCACCAGTCAATGTGCCTTTAGTTGCTGGAACCATACTTGCACTATATACCATCACTAATCCAATTAAACTCAATACAATATATGTAACTAATAACGGATAATCAATAAACTTTGAGGTTTTACCAATATACCGTAAAATACTTCTAAAATTCTTCATATATTCAGTCATCCAATTCTACAATTTATACTTCAAATGATTTCGTTTTATACTTTAATTTTAAAAATCCATGTTACTTATTATATACATGACACAGTCATAATCACAAATATTAACAGGTCTCTTGAGGTAATTTATAGAATATTTGTTTACTTAATATCGTGAATTGCTAAAACCCAATAAAAGTGACTGACATGTCATCAAGAAGACAACATAACAGCCACTTTAATCAGTAATTAAACTATAAATATAAAATCGGCGCAGCTCAATTGTCGATATCTCACGCCATTTTAATATGCTTATATATTAAACCTTAAACAAGTGTAAAAGCTTCATGTAATTTTGAAAGTTCTTTCTCAAGACGTAACATAATTTGTTTGCCATCTTCGCGGTCAACTAAACCTAATTTAACAGCAAAATCAACTTCTTTTTGAAGTCCAAACATTTGTGTATCTAGTACTTCTTCATATAATGGGCATGAAGGTAATGTTAAATTATCTAGTTGAACTTTAATCAGATGCAAGATTTCATCAGCATCTTTAGTCAATTGTTTCAAAGCTGCATTTTTCATTGTTGCTTGTTTCGCCATGACACGCTCCCCCCTCTATATAAATTCTCAAGTCTTACTAAAAGTTTATCTTACTAAATATTAAAAAGCAAGTAGATTTAAAATGTGTCGTTAGCAATTTGTGTTAAAATAATGCTATATACATTGATAGGGAGTGGGAAAATGATACAAATTAAAGGAGCCGTAAAGTTTCCTATAACATTAGATAGTACGACTTGGATTTTCGATGATAGAAAAGTTAGCATCGAAGATTTAGAAAAAGGTGTATTTGATGGTTCAAAACCAATCGACTTTGAAGATAATCATGAATGGAATCGTGCTATCCTAGAAGGACAAACTAATCCGCCTACTTTAAATTCAGAAATAAAATATAAAAAACGTGCCATGTTAGAAGGTTCATTTGTCATTAATATGACACCTTTTTTCAAACATTCCGAACCACATGACTCTGCAACTACTATTCGATTATCAAATGAGCATAATCATTTAGATATACCGATAGATCTATTACCCTATTTATTTTTCCAATTTGCAAAAGACGGTAAACGACTTTACAGCGATAATGGTGTAGATAGTTTTATTTACAATCAAGAAGATGGTTATTCATATCGAATCAACCATGTAACTCATATTGAGGTGATTTAATTTGAGACAAGTGCAATGCATTATCTGTGATGCAAAAGTATTTATAGATGAGCGCACAACTGAGTCTAAACGACTTAAAAACAATCCTATTCGAACATTTATGTGTGATGATTGTAAAAGTCGATTAGACACACCTAAACAACGTGCGCAACACTATCCGCTCGATTAATATCTGAATAAACAAGTTAGAAATTTGAAAATGTGAAAGTAACAGGAAATAATAGCATTTAAACACTTTTTCAAATATTATATGCCAAAAGAGAAGCTAAGCAACTTTCATCGCTCAGCTTCTCTTTTATTATGTTAAATTATTCGTTTTCTTGCATCATTTGTTTGATACGCTTTGCTTCTTTTTCACGAACATTTTTGTTTAAAATTTTCTTTCTTAAACGTATGCTTTCTGGTGTAACCTCAACAAGTTCATCATCATTAATGAATTGTAACGCTTCTTCCAATGTTAGAATACGCGGTCTATTCATTGTTTGTGTTTGGTCTTTCGTTGCAGAACGTACGTTAGTTTGATGTTTTGTTTTAGTGATGTTAACAGTTAAATCATTTTCACGATTATGTTCACCAACAATCATACCTTCATAAACTTCAGTACCAGGTTCCATGAAGTTTACACCTCTATCTTCAAGTCCCAAAATGGCATAAGTACTTGCAGAACCTTGATCCATTGAAATTAATGCACCATTACGACGACCGCCAATTTGTGCTTTAATACGTGGTCTAAATTCTTCAAATGTATGGTTAATAATACCGTAACCTCTTGTCATTGACATAAATTCAGTCGTATAACCAATCATACCACGAGCCGGTACATTAAAGATTAAACGTGTAAGTCCATTATCAGTTGTAGTCATATCAACCATTTCACCTTTACGTGCACCTAATGATTCAATAACAGCACCTGCATTTTCTTGTGGCACTTCACATTGCACACGTTCAAATGGTTCACACATTACACCATCTATTTCTTTAATAATTACTTGTGGTTTTGAAACTTGTAATTCATAACCTTCACGACGCATATTTTCAATAAGGATTGATAAATGCAATTCACCGCGACCAGCAACTACCCATGTATCTGGAGAATCTGTGTTAGAAACTTTCAAAGATACATCTGTTTCTAATTGTTGATTTAAACGTTCTTGAATTTGACGCGCTGTTACAAAGTCACCTTCACGGCCAGCAAATGGAGAATTGTTAACTTTAAATGTCATTTCAAGAGTAGGCTCATCAATACGTAGAACTGGCAATGCTTCTTGATGGTCATGTGGTGTTACAGTTTCACCAACATTAATGTCTTCCATACCTGAAACAGCAATTAAATCTCCAGCTTGTGCTTCTTCAATTTCTAAACGTTTTAATCCAAAGTAACCAAAGATTTTAGTTACACGGAAGTTTTTCACTGTACCGTCTAATTTAATTAGTGATACATTATCTCCGACACGCATTTTACCTCTGAATACACGACCAATACCAATACGTCCAACATAATCATTGTAGTCCAACAATGCTACTTGGAATTGTAATGGCTCATCACTGTTATCAATTGGAGCTGGTACATAATCAATAATTGTTTCATATAATGATTGTAAATTATCATCTTGCTTTTCAGGATCTAAGCTAGCTGTACCATTTACTGCTGAAGCATAAACAACAGGGAATTCTAATTGTTCATCGTTTGCTTCTAATTCAATAAATAAATCTAAAACTTCATCTACAACACCCTCTGGACGTGCTGATGGTTTATCAATTTTATTAACAACAACAACAGGTTTCAGGTTTTGTTCTAGCGCTTTTTTAAGTACAAAACGTGTTTGAGGCATTGTACCTTCATACGCATCTACTACTAAGACAACCCCATCAACCATTTTCATAATACGTTCTACTTCTCCACCAAAGTCTGCATGTCCTGGTGTATCCAAAATATTAATACGTGTACCTTTATAATCAACAGCCGTATTTTTGGCTAGAATCGTAATTCCACGCTCTCTTTCGATATCGTTAGAGTCCATTGCACGTTCATCGACATGTTCATTTTCTCTGAATATACCAGATTGTTTTAACAACTCATCTACTAAAGTTGTTTTACCATGGTCAACGTGAGCAATAATTGCTATATTGCGGACATCTTCTCTTTTATTAGTCATATAAATAGTTTCCTTCTTTCTTAAGTAAAATCCCACTTTTAATTACAACTTTTTTATTATATCATATAATTGAGAAAAGATAAGCAAAAGGTGGGGATAGGATGAAACAAAAAAAATCTAAAAATATCTTTTGGGTATTTTCTATATTAGCTGTTGTTTTCTTAGTATTATTTAGTTTTGCTGTTGGTGCATCAAATGTACCAATGATGATTTTAACATTTATATTACTCGTTGCAACCTTTGGAATTGGATTTACTACAAAGAAAAAATATCGAGAAAACGATTGGCTATAAGTTATATCGACAATAACACGCGTTGATTTAAGACCACACATGTTCATGATGAACATTTAACTGGTTTTATATTGGCGCGTGTTTTTATTATTTAAGGTATAAAAGCGTAATATGTTACCTAATTGTTAGGACTTCATATTACGCTTTTGGTAATTATTTTGATTTTCTTTTAAATCGTTGTTCATGTAATTGTATTAACGCATCATGGTGGGGCTCTAAATAATCGTTGCTAATTTCTTGATGGAGACCACGATTTCCAACTAAGATTGAATTTGGACCACTAATTGTTAATGGTTCTCCTAGTAAATTGGAAGCTTGTCCATTTACTTCATATAAAATAACCAATCCGCCAGCAAAATCCCATGGTTGAAGTCTTGGCGTCATATATGCTTCTAAATTACCTGTAGCAACTGAAACGATTTCAAGCGCTGCACTACCATATGCCCTTGCACTTCTAGAATCATTAACAATTTCTTTAAAGATTTCTCCTAAAATTGGTTTAGTTAACCAGTTCGGATTGATCCCAATAATGCTTTGTCTTAGATTAGAATCATTCAATGGTTTCAAGGGTTGGCTACCACGATATGCACCTTCCCCTACTTTAGCATGATATAAGACGTCAGCCATAACATCATATACAAAACCTGCATAAGGTTTACCATCGATATAAATACCAATTGAAATTGCGAAATTTTCTTGTTGATGAACAAAATTCAATGTACCGTCTATTGGGTCAACAACCCATACCGTACCTTTGGAAGTATCGATGTCATGACCATGCCCTTCTTCACCTAATACTTGATGATTGGGATATGTTTCTAAAATTGTATCAAAAATGAAATCTTCTGTTGCTTTATCTACATTTGTAACAAGGTCATTCGGATTTGACTTTGTTTCAATTGTTAAATTTTGCTCCATCAATTGTTTAATTCTAATTCCTGCTTCTTGAATAAGTCCTTGGGCAAATCCATAAAGTGCCATAACATCATCTCCTAACATCTTTATTATACATCAACATTTTATAAAAATAACTTCTTATGATAAAAATGAAAATACTAATTTTAATGAGAGCGTCTTAAGCCGCAATTGATAAAACATATGCTACAATATTTTTAAACACTATACAGGAGGTACTCTATGACAAAATATACATTTAAACCTAAAGATTTCAAAGCGTTCAACGTAGAAGGCTTAGACGCACGAATGGAAGCTTTAAACGAATACATACGACCACAACTCCGTGAATTAGGAGAATATTTTAGTGACTTCTTTACAAGTCAAACTGGTGAAACATTTTATCCTCACGTAGCAAAACATGCTAGAAGAAGTGTGAATCCTCCTAAAGATACATGGGTTGCTTTTGCAACAAACAAAAGAGGCTATAAAATGTTACCTCATTTCCAAATTGGTATGTTTGAAGATCAACTGTTTGTTATGTTTGGAATCATGCATGAAGCAAAAGATAAAGCAACACGTGCAAAAGTTTTTGAAAGAAAATTTAAAGCTATTCAACAATTACCTGATGATTATCGTGTTTGCTTAGATCATATGAAACCTGATAAACCATTTATTAAAGATTTAACGGATGATGATTTAATAGAAGCGATACAAAGAGCCATCAATGTGAAAAAAGGTGAATTCTTTATAGCGCGTGCAATCACACCACAAGATAAAAGATTAAAAAGTGACAAAGCATTTATTGCATTTTTAGAAGAAACCTTCGATCAGTTCTTACCATTTTATTCTGCATAAATAACTTTGTTTAAATAATAGAGCACGTAATCACATCCATGATTTCGTGCTCTTTTTTCTTAATATTAAATCGAACGTTCAACATAATGATTCATACTTTTAAAAAAATTAAAATAAATTTAGGTTGACCTAAACATTTTATTAGGTTATTATATTGTCCATAAGAAGTAGAGGTGAGTCAAAATGAATAATAAACGACATTCAACAAATGAACAATTAAGTTTAGACGAAATAAACAATACAATTAAATTCGATCATCGCAGTTCAAATAAACAGAAATTTTTATCATTTCTTGGGCCTGGGTTATTAGTCGCTGTTGGTTACATGGATCCCGGAAACTGGATAACATCAATGCAAGGTGGCGCGCAATATGGCTATACTTTGCTATTCGTAATTCTTATTTCAAGTTTATCAGCAATGTTACTTCAAAGCATGACAGTGAGATTAGGAATAGCAACAGGTATGGACTTAGCTCAAATGACACGACATTATTTATCAAGACCTATTGCTATAATCTTTTGGATCATTGCAGAACTAGCAATTATCGCTACAGATATTGCTGAGGTTATTGGTAGTGCTATTGCTCTTAATCTCCTATTTAACATACCTTTAATCGTCGGTGCACTAATAACTGTACTTGATGTATTTTTACTACTATTTATAATGAAATATGGTTTTAGAAAAATTGAAGCTATTGTTGGTACATTAATTTTCACAGTGTTATTCATCTTTATATTTGAAGTCTATATTTCATCACCACAGTTGAATGCTGTGTTAAATGGATTTATACCACATAGTGAAATCATTACAAATAACGGCATTCTCTATATTGCATTAGGTATTATTGGCGCTACAATTATGCCTCATAATTTGTACTTACATTCATCAATCGTACAATCTAGAACATACTCAAGACATAACAATGAAGAAAAGGCGCAAGCGATTAAATTTGCTACGATAGATTCGAACATTCAGTTATCAATCGCATTTGTAGTCAATTGCTTATTATTAGTGTTAGGAGCATCACTATTTTTCAACTCAAATGCTGACGATTTAGGTGGTTTCTATGATTTATATCACGCCTTAAAAACTGAACCTGTACTAGGTGCAACAATGGGTGCAATCATGAGTACATTATTTGCAGTTGCATTATTAGCGTCAGGTCAAAATTCAACGATTACTGGTACTTTAGCAGGACAAATTGTAATGGAAGGATTTTTAAGATTACACATACCAAATTGGTTAAGACGTTTAATTACACGTTCCCTTGCTGTCATTCCTGTTATCGTATGCTTAATCATTTTTAAAGGTAATGCAGCTAAAATTGAGCAACTACTTGTATTCTCTCAAGTATTTTTAAGTATTGCTCTGCCATTCTGTTTAATACCATTACAATTAGCTACTAGTAATAAAGACTTGATGGGACCTTTCTATAATAAAACATGGGTTAATATCATTTCATGGACACTTATTATTATTCTAAGTATTTTAAATGTCTATTTAATCGTTCAAACATTCCAAGAACTACAAAGTTAAAAATAAAACCATTAAAATGTTGGTTGTATCTAATAATTAACAACTTAACATTTTAATGGTTTTTCTTTTGCTATGAACATATTAATGATAAATATACTCATCGTCCTTATGTGTTGTTTCTTTTGATTCTTTTTTAGAAATCAACATAATCATCACGATAACCCATAAGACAATTGCAATTAAATTAAGAGCCATCAAACTTACAATTATCGCGATAACAAAAAGTATAATCGATAATTTTCTACGCCCTTTAATACAAATTGTCGCAAATATACCATAAAGTGTTGAAATTAATAAAATAATTGCTAATGCACCCATTGTTGTCTGAAGCATATCTAAAGAAACATTGCCACCGTTCTGAGATAATTGCTTCGCTAATTCTTCACGTTGTGATGCATTACCACTTTTTAAAGAAAAATAGGATAGCCCCATAACTAATAAATAAATAATACTAATACTATTTGCAATCCAAGCCATGATTAATTCAGGTTTTCTATTCATCTTAAAATCCTTTCTTTGTTTAATATTTTAATAAGTATACTACGAGCCTATAGATATACGCACATTAATTTACTTGTATATTAACATATTTTTCATCTAATTTTTATAATAAGCATCTGAATTCAGATTGATGGTAATTTAGGTGTATGGTAATGAGAAATCGTCATTTAAAATTATGACACCTAAACACTTTAATTAAACGTTATCGATAATTAACCTCATATAAAAACCCAGATTAATAAGCAAAAGACCTCTACTTACTAATCTGGGTATCATCAATATTTATTCTTGCTCTTTTTTGTCCTTAACTTCACTTGAATTGCGTTCTTCAGAAATATCATTGTTGTAAATTTGACGTCGCTCTTCAAAATTCATTCGACGTTGACTAACTGCGCTAGGTTGATTTTTCCTACGTTCTTTCATTCGTTGGTTATAAGCTTTACGTTTTTCTTTTTTCTTAGCTTTAATTTCAGCTTTTTCTCGCTTTTGTTGTGCTTTCAATTCTTTTGGATCAACTTCAGGTTCTGCATAATAACCATCATCTTCAATACCTAGTTCTTCAGTACTTTTTTGTTTGTATTTAGCCTGTCTGGATAATACTGATGGTTCTTCCTCAGTGCGCTCATCATAATTATATTCACTTTCAACTGCACGTTTAGGAAATTGATCATATTTATCTCTTTCCTGTTCTTGATCATATACAGTATTTGATTTATCCAATTCTTTTTCATATTTAGGCACATCATAATAATCATCTTTCGGTTGGGGGCGCTCATACACAGGTTCACGATAATCATAAATCGGTCCGTTATACTCTTCATAATATTGTGGCGCAACCATTTCAACTTTATCTTTTCTTATAAATAGCATCATCGCAATAATAAAGAATAATATCGGAATGATTAAAGTAACGATAAGTAAAACTAAAGGAATCGTTACAATTGCTGATATTAAGAATAAGAAACCTGACAAGATTCTTATATTCATAGATATGAGAGCTAAAAATGAAATCAACAAACAAACAATAAAGTAAACGATAATAGCCCATATACCATTTTGTAACCATATTACAAATTGTGTTGTATTATAGCCATTTCCAGCTAATAATTGCTGGATAAATGCATTATTGTTTAATGTATTTTCAAGATTAGCAATCGATGTGTTATTACTGAATGAAACAAGTGCTATAAACATCGTAATTACAGTAAGCACTAATAACATCACCCAACATAACCAACCTAGAACTTTTTCAGTTAATCTACTTACTGGACGTTTAATTTGAGTAAATTGTTCTCCAGTCATTCGTTACAACTCCTTATAGTACTTATCCCGTTATTATAACTAAATATACAGTAAATAACTACTATTTATGATTTTATTTTAATGACATTTTGAAATTCAAAAAGTTTTCATTGTATTCACTTAAAACTTCAGGTCCTAAATCTTTATAAACTTCAAGGCGTTCTTGCTCTTTCTTAGTCGGATAAAAACGATGGTCGTCTTTAATCTCTTTAGGCAACAATTGTCGAGCAGCCTTGTTTGGCGTTGCATAGCCTACGAATTCTGTATTTTGCTTGTTATTTTTAGCATCTAATAAAAAATTCATAAATTTATATGCACCCTCTTTATTTTGTGCCGTTTTTGGAATTACCATATTGTCGAACCATAAATTCGATCCTTCTTTAGGAATAACATAATTATATTTATCCCCTTCTTGCACTAGAGGTGCTGCAACACCACTCCAAACAACCGCTATGTTACCTTCATTTTGTTGAAGCATCATGGTAATTTCATCACCTACGACACCTCTTACTTGTGGTGCTAGTTTGGTTAAATCTCGCTCTGCTTCTTTTAAATGGTGCGAATTACGGTCATTAAGATTATACCCAAGTTTATTCAAACTCATGCCTATAATCTCTCTAGCACCGTCAACTAGTAAAATTTGGTTTTTAAATTTAGGATTATACAATGACTTCCAACTATCAAATGATTCATTTGGATACTTTTCTTTATTATATAAAATACCTACAGTTCCAAAGAAATAAGGTAAAGAATATTTATTGCCTTTATCAAATGACATATTCATATAATCTGAATCTAAATTTTTAATATTAGGTACCTTATTATGATCTATTGGTAACAATATATGATCTCTTTTCAATTTTTGAACTGTATATTCACTAGGAAAAGCAACATCATAATGTGTACCGCCATTGCGAATTTTGGCTTCCATCGCTTCATTTGAATCGAAAGTTTCATAAACGACTTGAATGCCAGTTTCTTTTTCAAATTTCTTAATTAACTCTGGATCAATATATTCGCCCCAATTGTATACGTAAATTTTTTGATTTGTATGCACTTGTTCTTTAGATTTAAACCAATGACTTAAAGTAAGACAAAGCATACCCACAACTAATGCACCTATAATGAGTTGTAAAAAACGTTTCATTATTTTACACCTCGCTTGATTAGTTTTTTCTTATTTATCACGTATTGAATCAAATAATATCCTAGTATTCCTAATACAATAACAGCAAACAATAATGTTGAAATCGCATTAATTTCCATACTAATTCCTTTTCTCGCCATAGCATAAACTTCAACTGATAACACACTAAAGCCATTACCAGTAACGAAGAAACTTACTGTGAAATCGTCTAGTGAATAAGTTAAAGCCATAAAGAATCCTCCTATAATAGAAGGTAAAATATTAGGAATAATAATGTTGCTTAATAATTGTGGTTCAGTCGCTCCTAAATCTCTTGCAGCATTTAACATATTATTATTCATTTCATACAGTTGTGGTAAGACGATAATCACAACTATAGGTATGCAAAATGCAATATGAGATATTAGAACTGTCCAAAATCCTAAACCAAGACCAGTAAAATGGCCAATCGTTGTAAACATAATTAAGAATGATGCACCTATGACAACGTCGGATGATACCATCAAGACATTATTCAATGTTAGTAAAGTTACTTTAAACTTTTTATTTCTTAAATAATAAATAGCAATGGCACCAAATGTACCAATAACTGTAGAAATTGAGGCTGCTAAAAGTGCTACAGCTATCGTATTAAAAATGACCGACATTAAATGATCATTTTGAAATAATGATTGATAATGCTCTAATGTAAAATGTTCAAAGTGAATCATATTACCAGCCGAATTGAATGAATAGAACATTAAAAAGAATATTGGGATGTATAAAATCGCTAAAAGTATCCCGATATACAGCTTTCCATACCATTTCATATGATTCACCCTCTCCCATTAGATGATTTTGTAATGATTAAAATGAATGCCATAAATACAATTAAGAATATAGCTATAGTTGATCCCATACCATAATTTTGAATTGTTAAAAATTGTTCCTCTATTGCCGTACCTATATTTATGACTTTATTACCTGCAATTAATCTTGTAATCATAAATAATGAAAGTGATGGAATAAAGGTTACTTGAATCCCAGTCATAACACCTTCTTTTGTTAACGGCATGATTACTTTTCTAAAAGTATAGAAAGGACTGGCACCTAAATCACTTGAGGCCTGCAATAAATTATTAGGAATTGCTTTCATGCTATTAAATATAGGTAAAATCATAAATGGTATATAAATGTAACTTGCCACTACTAAAAACGCACCAGTTGTAAATAACAAATTGAATGATGGTAAATTAAATAAGTGGAAAAATTGATTAATCACGCCATCATGACTTAATAAACCTATAAAAGCATATGTCTTTAACAATAAATTTATCCATGTTGGAATAATCATTATCATTAATAAGATATTTTGAAATTTCGAACGAGTAATATAGTAGGCAGCTGGATAACTGATAGTCAAGGTAATAATTGTTATTGAAGCGGCATATAAAATTGAATATGCAAACATTTTCAAATATTTTGTAGTAAAAATTTGTTGATAATTCGTGAAACTAAAATGTCCATTGATATCTAAAAATGAAAAATAAATGAGTAATACAACTGGTACAATAATAAATATAACCATCCATAGTAAATACTGGATTAAGAGAAATTTATTAGTATTACGCATTGTCTACTTCCTCATAGCTTTCAATACGTTTATCAAATTCTTCTTCTGTTTCTCCAGGAACCATAATATGAATGGCTTCAGGATCAAAATAAAGACCAACTTCACTGCCTACTTCAGCTTTTTTAGTCGTTTGTATTACCCATTCATAACCTTTATTGTCTATACAACATATTTCATAGTGGACCCCTCTAAATAACATAGAATCAACAGTTGCTTTAAATAATCCTTCTTCAGCTTTGATTAATGATATATCTTCTGGTCGAATAACGACTTCTACTTTTTTATTTTCAGGAATACCCATATCGACACATTCGAAATCTTGCCCATAAATATTCACGACATAATCTCTAACCATGCGCCCTTCAACAATATTAGATTCTCCAATAAAATCAGCTACAAATCGATTCACTGGTTCGTCATATATATCTGTTGGTGTGCCAAATTGTTGAATTTTCCCATCTTTTAATACAAAAAGAAAGTCACTTAATGCTAACGCTTCTTCTTGATCATGTGTTACAAATATAAATGTAATACCTAATCTAGATTGCAATTCTCGTAATTCATATTGCATTTCAGTACGCAATTTCAAATCTAATGCGGATAAAGATTCATCTAACAATAATATTTCTGGTTCATTTACGATAGCACGTGCAATTGCAACACGTTGCTTTTGTCCGCCACTCATTTCATTAATATTTCTTTTTTCATAACCTGAAAGTTTTACTAATTTTAATGCCTCAGTTACTTTTTGATCAATTTCGGTTTTTGATAATTTTTTTAATTTCAAACCAAAAGCGATATTATCATAGACGTTTAAGTGTGGAAATAATGCATAATCTTGAAAGACTGTATTCACTTTACGTTTATTTGGTGGTAAATTACCAATTGGTTTGTTTTGATAAATCACTTCACCACTGTCAGGATATTCAAACCCTGCAATTAATTTTAAAATTGTTGTTTTACCACAACCTGAAGGACCTAATAATGTATAAAAGTATCCTGATTCAATATCAATATCTATGTCATCTAAGATATTAAGATCATCATAGCTTTTACTAACTGATTTTAATGATAATAACGGTTCCAAATAAGATCCCCCCTATAAATATGAAGCTGTCGCTACAATAAGTATTCGTGTTTCATTGTTTGATTCGTTTGACAAACGATGATTATCTCGTGCTTTAAAATACAAAACGTCTTCTTCTTGTGCTTGATATATCTCTTTGCCTAAATTAAGTGTTATCTGACCTGACATACAATAAATAAACGTATCAGACTCTGATGGATTAAAATTTTTATATGATGCTCCAGGCTTTAAAGTTAATATTAATGGCTCCATATCATATTCATTTGACTTTGAAACTAACCAATTTAATATATAACCTTCATCATACTCATCATAAATAACTTGTTCTTCCTTCTTGTATAATACTTTTTCATTTTCACTGTCTTTAAAAAATTCACTTGGCGTCGTTCCTAACACCTCTATAATATTTAAGAAAGTTTCCATACTTGGTGAGGCATGTTCACTTTCTATTTGTGAAATGTAGCCTTTCGATAAGTCTGTACGTTCAGCAAGTTCTTCTTGCGTTAAATTTTTAATTCTTCTAAGATTTTTAATTTTATTACCTATGTTCATTTATTTTTCCACCTAAAAAAGCTATATTAAGTTTACTTTTATCAAACATTTTGTTTAACACTTGATAAAGGTATCAAAATATAGCTTTATTAGCAATAGTTTTAAAGAAAAATTCCTATTAAATTGTGTTAATTTCGAACGAATTATTTTTTAGCTGTTACTCTTTGTTCTTCAGAGTGAGTTTTTACATCTTGAACTGCTTTGTAACTATTATAGCCACTACTTTTTTCGAAAGTATTAAAAATTTGTTTTTCCTCTGCTTTAGCAGGCACAATTTCTTTAAATCTTTTATATGCACCCATAAAGTCGCCTGCCGTCACGCCGGATTCATAATACTTCTCTACATGATTAAAGAAATTTATCACTGAAATCATCTCTTCATTACTCCAGTCTAAATCAATTGGATACTCATATTCCATTGTTGAACCCTCCATTTCAATTCTTTTGTTAGCATCGCTAGTATAACATGCATGTCACATGTTAACGATATCTCAAATCAATTTCCTTACATTACTTTACCTAAAACAAAAAAGCCGTAGCATATGCTACAGCTTTTAATGACTGAATCTTTATAGATAATCAGTTATTACATTGTATGGATTGGGTATCCGATAGCTTTTTCTGCTGCTTCCATAGTCATCTCACCTAATGTTGGATGTGCATGGATTGTTAATGCGATATCTTCAGCATTCATACCAGCTTCAATTGCTAAACCTAATTCAGAGATAATATCTGATGCACCAGTACCAACTACTTGAGCACCGATTAAAGTATCATCTTCTTTAAGTGTAATAAGTTTAACAAATCCGTTAGTATCATCTAATGATAATGCACGACCATTTGCTGCATATGGGAATTTAGAAGCTTTAATTGCTAAACCTTCTTCTTTAGCTTGCGCTTCTGAATAACCAACTGTAGCTAATTCTGGTTCAGTAAAGCATACTGCTGGCATACCAATGTAATCAACTTCAGCAGCTTGACCATCAATTGCTTCAGCAGCAACTTTAGCTTCATAGCTAGCTTTGTGAGCAAGTGGTAAACCTGGAACGATATCACCAATTGCATAGATATTGCTGATAGACGTACGGCTTTGTTTATCAACTTCTAATAATCCACGGTCAGCGAATTTAACACCTAATTCTTCTAGGCCTAATTCGTCTGTGTTTGGACGACGACCTACAGTTACTAATACATAATCAGCTTCGATTGTTTTCTCTTCGCCTTTAGCTTCATAAGTAACTTTAACTCCGTTATCTGTTTCTTCAGCTGATTTAGCCATAGCTTCAGTAACGATTTCAACACCTTTTTCTTTCATACCTTTTTTAACAGGTTGTGTCATTTGTTTTTCGAAGCCACCTAAGATATCTTTAGCACCTTCAAGGATGGTTACTTCTGAACCAAAGTTAGCAAATGCTGTACCTAATTCTGATCCAATGTATCCTCCACCAACTACAACTAATTTACCTGGTACTTCTTGTAAGTTTAAAGCACCTGTTGAGTCGATAACACGTTTACCGAATTTGAAATTAGGAATTTCAATTGGTCTTGAACCTGTTGCAATGATTGCATTTTTAAAGTTGTATGTTTGTGCGCTCTTTTCGTCCATAACACGTAAGCTATTGTTATCTACGAAATATGCTTCACCTTTAACGATGTTAACTTTGTTACCTTTAAGTAAGCCTTCAACACCACCAGTTAATTTATTAACAACTGATGATTTGAATTCTTGAACTTTTTGGAAGTTTAAAGAAACACTTTCAGCAATAACACCTAAGTTTTCAGAATGTTGTGCTTCAACAAAACGGTGAGAAGCATGTAGTAATGCTTTTGAAGGAATACATCCTACGTTTAAGCAAACACCACCAAGATTACCTTTCTCAACAATTGTTACTTTTTGTCCTAATTGAGCTGCACGAATTGCTGCAACGTATCCACCAGGACCTGCTCCGATTACTATAGTATCTGTTTCAATTGGGAAATCTCCAACTACCATGTTTTACCCCTCCATTAATAATAATTCTGGATTATTTAATAAACGTTTAATGTGATTCATTGCATTTTGGCCAGTTGCACCATCAATTTGTCTGTGGTCAAAGCTTAATGATAATGCTAATACTGGTGCTGCAACAATTTCTCCATCTTTAACGATAGGTTTTTGAGCAATACGGCCAATTCCTAAGATTGCTACTTCTGGGTGATTGATAACTGGAGTGAACCATTGTCCACCAGCTGAACCGATATTACTGATTGTGCATGTAGCACCTTTCATTTCATCGGCTGTTAATTTACCATCACGTGCTTTAACAGCTAATTCATTAATTTCATCTGAAATTTGGAAAATAGACTTACGATCAGCATGTTTAACAACAGGTACTAATAATCCTCTATCAGTGTCTGCTGCAATACCGATATTCCAGTAATGTTTATGAACGATTTCACCAGCTTCTTCATTGAATGAAGTGTTAAGTGCTGGGTATTTTTTCAATGCAGAAACAAGTGCTTTAACAACATAAGGTAAGAATGTTAACTTAGTACCTTGTTCAGCTGCGATTTCTTTAAATTTCTTACGGTGATCCCATAATGCTTGAACATCAATTTCATCCATTAATGTTACATGAGGTGCAGTATGCTTAGAGTTAACCATTGCTTTCGCAATTGCTCTACGCATAGCAGGGATTTTTTCAGTTGTTTCTGGGAAGTCGCCTTCTAATGTTACTGCTGCAGGTGCTGCAGGAGTTTCAGCAACTTCTTCACTTGTAGCTGAAGCAGCTGATTCATTTGAAGCTGTTGGTGCACCACCATTTAAGTATGCATCTACATCTTCTTTTGTAATACGACCATTTTTACCAGATCCAGAAACTGCTTTAATGTTAACACCTTTTTCACGTGCGTATTTACGTACTGAAGGCATTGCTTTAACAGTTCTGTTTTCATCTACTTCTTCAGTTTGAGTAGCTACAGGTGCTTGCTCTGCTGGCGCTTCCTCTTTCGCAGGTTCTTCTTTAGATGATGAATCATCATCATGACCTTTAAATTGCATATCTTCTGCATCAGGTGCATCGATTTTAACAATAACGTCACCAACTACAGCTACTGTACCTTCTTCTACCATAACTTCTTCTACAGTACCAGATACTGGTGATGGGATTTCTACTACTGATTTATCGTTTTGTACCTCAGCTAAAACATCGTCTTCTTCAATAGTATCTCCAGCTTTAACAAACCATTTTACAATTTCACCTTCGTGGATACCTTCCCCGATATCGGGTAATCTAAATTCAAATGCCACGTTTTTGCCCTCCTAAGATTTCGTAAATTAAACATTTCATTTTAATCAATGAGACTAAAATACGCTAACTTCGTTAACTTTTAAAATGTATTAAAATTCTAAAGTTTCTTTTGCTTTTTCGATGATGTCATTTTTGTTTGGTAACCAAACATTTTCAGCTTGAGTGAATGGATAAATTGTATCTGCTGCTGCAACTCTTCCAATAGGTGCTTCTAATGAAAGGATTGCACGTTCACTTAATTCAGCTACAACTGCTGCACCAACACCAGCTTGACGTTGTGCTTCTTGAACTACAACTGCACGACCAGTTTTTTCAACTGAAGCTACAATTGTGTCAACATCGATTGGTTGAACAGTACGTAAGTCAATTACTTCAACAGAATAACCATCTTTTTCAAGTTCTTCTGCAGCTTTCATTGATTCTTGAACCATTGCACCGTATGTGATGATTGAAATGTCATTACCTTCTTTTTTCACATTAGCCTTACCAATGTCAATTGTATATTCTTCTTCAGGTACTTCTTCACGGAATGAACGATACAATTTCATATGCTCTAAGTATACGACTGGGTCATTACTTCTAATAGAAGAAATTAATAAACCTTTCGCATCGTATGGGCCTGAAGGAATAACAACCTTTAGACCTGGAGATTGAGCTAAAATACCTTCTAAGTTATCTGCGTGTAATTCTGGTGTGTGTACGCCACCACCAAATGGGCTACGAATTGTTACAGGTGCAGTTTTAGTACCGCCTGAACGGAAACGAGTACGTGCAATTTGTCCAGCAATCGCATCAAATACTTCGAATACGAAACCTAAGAATTGTACTTCCATAACCGGACGGAATCCTTCAACTGCAAGACCCATCGCTAAACCACCAATACCTGATTCAGCTAAAGGTGTATCGAATACTCTATCTTCACCAAATTCTTTTTGTAGTCCTTCAGTAACACGGAAAACACCGCCGTTAACACCAACGTCTTCACCAAAAATTAAAACATCTTGGTCATTTTTAAGTTCAGTTTTAAGCGCATCATTAATCGCTTGAACCATTGTCATTTGTGCCATGGCTTACTTCGACTCCTTCTCTTTGTAAATTTCATATTGTTCTGCTAAGTTTTGAGGCATATCTTCATACATAATTTCCATTAGAGAAGTAACAGTTTGTTTTTCAGTGTTATCAGCCTCTTTAATTGCTGCTTTAATATCAGCTTTTGCACGTTCAATAACTTCATTTTCTTTGTCTTCATTCCATAAACCTTTGTTTTCAAGGAATTTACGGAAACGTACTAATGGGTCTTTTTTCTCCCATTCAGCATCTTCGTCTGAAGTTCTATAACGAGTTGGATCGTCACCAGCCATTGTATGAGGACCATAACGATATGTCATAGTTTCAATTAATGTTGGACCTTCACCTGCAACTGCGCGGTCACGTGCTTCTTTAGTTGCTTGATATACAGCTAACGCATCCATACCATCAACTTGGATACCAGGAATACCTACAGCAATTGCTTTTTGAGCTAATGTTTCAGCAGCAGTTTGCTTGCTTCTTGGTGTTGAAATTGCATAGTTATTGTTTTGAATAACGAAAATTGCAGGTGCTTTATAAGCTGCTGCAAAGTTAATACCTTCGTAGAAATCACCTTGTGAAGAACCACCGTCACCAGTGTAAGTGATTGCAACTGCATTTTTACCACGTTTTTTAAGTGCAAATGCAACACCAGCAGCTTGAATGTATTGTGCACCAATAATAATTTGTGGGCTTAATGCATTAACGCCTTCAGGGAATTGATTTCCTTTGAAGTGACCTCTTGAGAATAAGAAAGCTTCAGTTAATGGTAAACCATGCCAAATAATTTGAGGAACATCTCTGTATCCCGGTAAAATGTAATCTTCTTTTTCTAAAGCGTATTGTGACGCTAATTGTGATGCTTCTTGACCAGCAGTTGGTGCATAGAAACCTAAACGTCCTTGTCTGTTTAATGAGATAGAACGTTGATCAAGGATACGAGTCCATACCATTCTTTCCATTAATTCCACTAATTGTTCATCCGTAAGATCAGGTACTAAGTCTTCATTTACGACGTTACCATTCTCATCCAAAATTTGAACCATTTCAAATTTCGATTGAGTATCATTTAAAACTTTTACTGCATCGAATTGGGCTTGTAACTTAGGAGCCATTCAATTCACCATACCTTTCCCATAATTGTATAGAAATTCATTTTATCCTTACTAATTGTACCACAAATAAATGGGACTGTTAAACCATTTGAAAAAGTTCTGTTTTAATAAAAAAAGATACAGATAATAGGAACTGTATTAGTTGTTTCCTACCATCTGTATTATATTAATTATTTAAATTGATCAACGTCTTGCTTTTCTTTACCAACCTTATTTAGTACTTTTGTATACTTATCTGATACTTCTTTTAACTTTTTATAGTTCTGTTCTATTGCTTTTGATTTTTCGTTAACACCTTGTTGTGTCGCGTCATTTTGATTTAAATATTTAAATAATGTTTTCTCTGAGTTTACAGCCTTTTTATATGCTTTCGCGTAATCACTGTGTAACTTATATTTTTCTTTTAATACATCATCTAATTGTTTTACTTCTTTACGTTTAACATCATTATCAATGTTATCAACGTGACTTTTTGCTTTCTTAAAGTCTTGTTCAGACTTCTTAATTGCGTCTTCTTCTTTTTCAAATTCCTTTAGACGATCATCGGCATTTTTAATTAAATCCTTTACTGCTTTACCGCGAACTGCTGTATCTTTACTATTGACATCTTCAGTTAATTTTTTCTTTTTCTCATCTAATTCAGCAATTTTCTTACCAACAGTTTTAATTGGTTCTTCATCGTCTTTAATTTTATCCACTTGCTTTAAATATGCCTTAATTTCTTTTTTATCCGTAGTACATCCTGCAAGCAAGACACTAGATGCTAATACTACTGCGATTGTTTTTCCAAATTTCATTACTTGTACCTCCACTTGCTATTTAAATTAAATGATAAATAAAATCTGCTTGGAAATCAATTTTAAACAATTACATTACACATCTTCATTACTAAGTATATCTGTTGACAGTTACGTCATTTATAATATAATTTTTAAAGTCAAGATGATAAATAAATTTCTAAAGTATCATTGCTTGAAACCAACACTTTAATCATTTTTTAAGCAATTAGCATATCTGAAAATTTACATATACTATCTAAAATAAACATTGGCAGTAGTTGGTTAACTTTGTAGATATTTACACATAAAAATGTATGAGTATCTTAACAACCTTTTTACTGTCATTCAACTAAAACAAATTAAAATAAGGAAGGTGCAATATATGTTAACAATGAAAGACATCATTAGAGATGGTCATCCAACTTTGCGTCAAAAAGCAGCTGAGTTAGAATTACCATTAACTAAAGAAGAAAAAGAAACATTAATCGCCATGAGAGAGTTTTTAGTAAATAGTCAAGATGAGGAAATCGCGAAACGATATGGTTTACGTTCAGGCGTTGGTTTGGCTGCACCTCAAATTAATATTTCTAAACGTATGATTGCTGTTTTAATACCAGATGATGGCAGTGGCAAATCTTATGACTATATGCTTGTGAACCCAAAAATTGTAAGTCATAGCGTTCAAGAAGCTTATTTACCAACTGGTGAAGGTTGCCTTAGTGTCGATGATAATGTTGCTGGTCTAGTTCACCGTCATAATAGAATTACAATTAAAGCCAAAGACATCGAAGGTAATGATATACAATTACGACTAAAAGGATATCCAGCAATTGTTTTCCAACATGAAATTGATCATTTAAATGGTGTAATGTTCTATGATCACATTGACAAAGACCACCCATTACAACCACATACAGATGCAGTAGAAGTTTAAAACACACTATTACTAATTATCAAAGCTTAGGATAAATATGATGTCCTAAGCTTTTTCTTGTACAACTTTTTCGAATAAACAACAGTTAAATATATTCACCTTTCTACCAAACTTTTTATCCCCTCATTTAAATTTTACCGTTTCATATAAAATCCTTTAATTCTTTCTTAACATTAATTTATAATCTCTACATTTATTTTAATAAATAGAACTGCACATTTATTCGAAATACTTAGATTTCTAGTGAGATAAACTGCTTTATTTATTATCATTCATCATGTAAAATAAGATTTAACTGAAATTTTAGTGTTATTTCACTAATTTTTTAAAATGAACGACATGATGAACCTAGTTATTAACCAAATCGTTATTAAGTTAAATTATAGAGATAATTGGAATGAATTTATCGATATATACTCCAATACGATTTTACTAGGGTTAACAATAAATTAAACAAACATTCTTAGGAGGAATTTTTAACATGGCAGTATTTAAAGTTTTTTATCAACATAACAGAGACGAGGTAATTGTGCGTGAAAATACACAATCACTTTATGTTGAAGCTCAAACAGAAGAACAAGTACGTCGTTACTTGAAAGATCGTAATTTTAATATCGAATTTATCACTAAATTAGAGGGCGCACATTTAGATTACGAAAAAGAAAACTCAGAACACTTTAATGTGGAGATTGCTAAATAATGAAACAATTACATCCAAATGAAGTAGGTGTATATGCACTTGGAGGTCTAGGTGAAATCGGTAAAAATACTTATGCAGTTGAGTATAAAGACGAAATTGTCATTATCGATGCAGGTATCAAATTCCCTGATGATAACTTATTAGGGATTGATTATGTTATACCTGACTACACATATCTAGTTCAAAACCAAGATAAAATTGTTGGCCTATTTATAACACATGGTCACGAAGACCATATAGGCGGTGTGCCCTTCCTATTAAAACAACTTAATATACCTATTTATGGTGGTCCTTTAGCATTAGGTTTAATCCGTAATAAACTTGAAGAACATCATTTATTACGTACTGCTAAACTAAATGAAATCAATGAGGACAGTGTGATTAAATCTAAGCACTTTACGATTTCTTTCTACTTAACTACGCATAGTATTCCTGAAACTTATGGCGTCATCGTAGATACACCTGAAGGAAAAGTAGTTCATACCGGTGACTTTAAATTTGATTTTACACCTGTAGGCAAACCAGCAAACATTGCTAAAATGGCTCAATTAGGCGAAGAAGGCGTTCTATGTTTACTTTCAGACTCAACAAATTCACTTGTGCCTGATTTTACTTTAAGCGAACGTGAAGTTGGTCAAAACGTAGATAAGATCTTCCGTAATTGTAAAGGTCGTATTATATTTGCTACCTTCGCTTCTAATATTTACCGAGTTCAACAAGCAGTTGAAGCTGCTATCAAAAATAACCGTAAAATTGTTACGTTCGGTCGTTCGATGGAAAACAATATTAAAATAGGTATGGAACTTGGTTATATTAAAGCACCACCTGAAACATTTATTGAACCTAATAAAATTAATACCGTACCGAAGCATGAGTTATTGATACTATGTACTGGTTCACAAGGTGAACCAATGGCAGCATTATCTAGAATTGCTAATGGTACTCATAAGCAAATTAAAATTATACCTGAAGATACCGTTGTATTTAGTTCATCACCTATCCCAGGTAATACAAAAAGTATTAACAGAACTATTAATTCCTTGTATAAAGCTGGTGCAGATGTTATCCATAGCAAGATTTCTAACATCCATACTTCAGGGCATGGTTCTCAAGGTGATCAACAATTAATGCTTCGATTAATCAAGCCGAAATATTTCTTACCTATTCATGGTGAATACCGTATGTTAAAAGCACATGGTGAGACTGGTGTTGAATGCGGCGTTGAAGAAGATAATGTCTTCATCTTTGATATTGGAGATGTCTTAGCTTTAACACACGATTCAGCACGTAAAGCTGGTCGCATTCCATCTGGTAATGTACTTGTTGATGGTAGTGGTATCGGTGATATCGGTAATGTTGTAATAAGAGACCGTAAGCTATTATCTGAAGAAGGTTTAGTTATCGTTGTTGTTAGTATTGATTTTAATACAAATAAATTACTTTCTGGTCCAGACATTATTTCTCGAGGATTTGTATATATGAGGGAATCAGGTCAATTAATTTATGATGCACAACGCAAAATCAAAACTGATGTTATTAGTAAGTTAAATCAAAATAAAGATATTCAATGGCATCAGATTAAATCTTCTATCATTGAAACATTACAACCTTATTTATTTGAAAAAACAGCTAGAAAACCAATGATTTTACCAGTCATTATGAAGGTAAACGAACAAAAAGAATCAAACAATAAATAATCAAAAAGCTACTAACTTTGAAGTGAAGTTTTAATTAAACTCACCACCCATTGTTAGTAGCTTTTTCTTTATATATGATGAGCTTGAGACATAAATCAATGTTCAATGCTCTACAAAGTTATATTGGCAGTAGTTGACTGAACGAAAATGCGCTTGTAACAAGCTTTTTTCAATTCTAGTCAGGGGCCCCAACATAGAGAATTTCGAAAAGAAATTCTACAGGCAATGCGAGTTGGGGTGGGACGACGAAATAAATTTTGAGAAAATATCATTTCTGTCCCACTCCCGATTATCTCGTCGCAATATTTTTTTCAAAGCGATTTAAATCATTATCATGTCCAATCATGATTAAAATATCACCTATTTCTAAATTAATATTTGGATTTGG
>NZ_JACVZN010000025.1:0-41437 GCF_017151895.1 Staphylococcus sp. EG-SA-15
ATCCAGGTAAGTATCGCGGGGAATACATTTTTTCTAAACGTTTAAAGTCTTTTGTATCCATGTTAATAAACGCCCCATTTATTTTTCTCTATTTTGTAGCATATCACAATATTTTTGAAAATAAAATATTGCACTGATTTTCATTAATTGATTTAACCCTTAATTAAGATAGTTTTAAATTTTTTATTAAGTAGAAAACAATTATTACAGTTAATTTCATTACTGCAAACCACATATAAATTTGTCGATTTTACTACATAACATAGATTATCATAGATTCTTGAATTTTTAGCAAAATAACTGTTATTTTCATTATATTTTTACAAAAAAAGGTTCGTTTTATATTTTATGCATATTACTGTAACAGAATCATTAAGATATGCTATTCGAATTTACTTTTAAAAAGTTGAATAAACTGATAAACTACCGCGCACTGTTATTAAAATATATCCACGGTGATATCTTTCCAACTCACTTTCAAATTTAACCATATGAAATGACAAATACTCACTCCATATTGAAGTATTTGTGTAAAAAGAATCATGGTGTATTGTTTATTTCGCCTTATCTAATTTAATAGTGACATTAATTCTTCTATCATGACATTAAAATCGTCAGGAATAATAAAATAACATCCTAACCTCTAGAATCAGACTTTAATTTCTAATAAAAAAACTCTCCCCAATTTCTATGGGAAGAGCTATATATTTAATGTCTAAACATTACTTTTATTTATTATGAAGGAATTAGAATCCCCAAGCACCTAAACCTTGTGCTTTGTATGCTTTAACAGCTGCGTTGATTTGTTGGTCAACAGTGTTTGTTGGACCCCAACCTGGCATAGTTTGGAATAAACCTGAAGCACCTGATGGGTTGTAAGCATTTACTTGACCATTTGATTCACGAGCGATGATTGCAGCCCATGTAGAAGCTGAAACACCAGTACGTTGAGCCATGATTTGAGCTGCTGATGAACCAGTAGCACCTGCAGTATTACCATTGCTTAATCTCACTGAACTTGAAGTAGTTGAAGTGCTGTAGTTATGGTAAGTTGGAGCTGAAACAGCTTCAACGTTTGAGTTACTTGATTGTGCATTGTAGCTTACTGATTGTACATTTGAACCTTGGTTGTATGAAGTAGTGTAGTCTGCACCTGCAACGTTTGAGAAACCAGCAGTTTGACCATTAGCTGCTTCATAGCTCCATGACCATGTAGTACCATTTGAAGTAAAGTTATATTGGAAACCATCTTTTACAAAGTGGATGTCATATGCACCATCTTTGATTGGAGCTGCATTTAATTGATCTTGGTGATTATGCGCTAAGTCAACTAAGTGTGCTTGATCAACGTTTACTTCAGCAGCGTGTGCTTCATGTCCTGTGCTTGCTGCGTAACCTGTTACACCTAATGCCACTGCTAATGATGATGCCATAATTGTCTTTTTCATAGTAAAAAATCCTCCAGTAATAATTGTAAGTTTATGTTTTTAGTAATTATATTTTGAATTTGAATGTCGTAGTGCAAGTTTAAATTGTCTTTTATTTCTTTCAACGGTACTCACTATATCACAAAAAACCAGCCAGTAAATTACACTTTCTTTACAAAACATTACAATATCAAGTGTTATTTGTAATGTTGAAATATGGCTGTTTTATACTGTAATGTGAAATATGTGCCCTTTAGAATCCAATCAACCCTTGAAATAGTCTTTAACACATAAGATTTTTACTATATTTAGCTCAACTATTACAGCTTTCGTAATATTACAGATTGTATTTTTGTTACATAGCTGTAATATATCTGACATGTAACTTCTCTTATTTTCGTACATTAAACGCAATTAAAAAGCAATCAACACATATGTTTCTACACATGTATTGATTGCTATTATTGTTGTATATTCAAAGTTTTAAAACACACATCTTTTGTGAATTGTCTTATCTTTTATTAGCGCAAATAAACTGCAGCTCAATTATATTGTTCAACTTCATTCTCGCAATTCACAATAACATTAAATAATTTTTGGTCTCATATTTTCAAAAAACATACTGTTATTATCCCATGAATTTAAAAATATCATTAGTATATAAACGAAACACTTTACGATAAATGATATCTGCAAGCCAAGCTGTTACAAATGGTACAACAAAGAACGCTACTACAATTAGTAAGACACTCAACCAAGCAGAATCAACCTCCATAAATTTAAATGCATTAATCGGTCCTACCATTCCTATAAAACCAAATCCAGCTGATTCTTTCGTTCCATGAATACCTACTAATGCTGATACCAAACCTGATACAATGGCTGTTGTCAATATTGGTAACATAAGAATTGGATATTTCACCATATTAGGTATCATCATTTTAACGCCTCCAAAGAAGACGGATAACGGCACCCCTAAACGATTCACTTTACTTGTACCAATTATCAATACTGCTTCAGTCGCGGAGATACCAATTGACGCTGATCCAGCTGCTAAACCTGTAATACCTATCGCAAAGGCAATGGCCACAGTTGATAGTGGCGAAATAATAATAAGACTAAATACCATTGAAATCAAAATACTCATGACAATCGGTTGTAATTCTGTAAAACCATTAACCATATTACCGATGGCTGTTGTAATCATTTTCGTATACGGCAATATTAAAACACCAATTGCACCTGAAATACCGCCAACAACTGTTGGGAATACAATCAATGCCATACTACCTACACGATGTTGAATAAGTAAAATGAACAACACTGCAATCGCTGCTGTAATCATTGTATTAATTAAATCACCAATACCCGTAATCATCCAAGCACCATTTTTAAACTGCGCTGCACCGCTTCCTACATATGCTGCACTTGCCACAACAGCAATTGCTAATGGCGATAGGTCAAATTTCATGGCAACCAATGCACCAATCAAAGCAGGTACTGTAAATTGAATTGCAACGACAACGCCTAATAACGTTTTAAAAATCGGATGATAATCCATAAAGTATTTAAAAATTTCTCCAAGTATCGCATTAGGAACTAAACCCGCAACAATACCTATGGCGACACCTGATAAAACTCTAAATATAAAATCTTTGGGTGTAATTGTTTTAATTGATGTCATAATATCATCCTTCCATTTATGTATATACATCTGTATGCAAATAATAAAGAGCCTTAAGTTATAAGCTGCCACTAGCTTAAATTCTAAGATGTGCATGCCGATGTTGTTATATTTAGGCTAGCAGTATCATCTATAACTCAAGACTATGAAAAATAGTATATCACAAAATTCTGAATTTTTAGATAAAGAAATTGGCAATTTTTCAAACATATTGTTACAATACACTTTTATTTTATCTTCATTTTTAAAATCCATTAATACAATAGAAGAAAGACATTCAAATGCTTACCAAAAAGGTACATTATTTGTTAGGAGCGTATCAGCACTTACATATCATCAACACAATTGACAATATAATAGAAGATACTGATAATAAGTGTTAAAACAACAGATGTTAGGTAGTGAACAAATGATGGAAAGTAAATCCATAGATCCAAGAATCGTTAGAACCAAACAATTGCTTGTCGATGCTTTTCTTAAAATTTCTAGAGAAAAGAAATTATCTCAAATTACAGTTAAAGATATCACTGATATTGCTACGCTAAATCGTGCAACATTTTACGCTCATTTCACTGATAAAGAAGACCTCCTAGACTACACATTATCTGTAACCATTTTAAAAGACTTGAATGATAACTTGAGCATTTCTAATGTCATTAATGAAAAGGTGCTGCGTAATATTTTCATTTCAATTGCGAGTTATATCAAAGATGCTGCAAAGTCTTGCGAATTAAATAGTGAAGCATTTTGCAACAAAGCACATCAACGTATTAATAATGAATTAGAAGATATTTTTGCGATTATGTTAGAAAACAGCTATCCGGAGCATCAACGAGATATCATTGTAAATAGTGCGAGTTTTTTAGCAGCTGGTATCTCAGGCTTAGCATTACATTGGTTTAACACGAGTCAAGAGACAGCCGATGTGTTTATCGATCGCAACCTTCCATTTTTAATTCATCATATAGCACATTTTTAACAAAACTTGGTATTTAGTCATGCATCTTGAAATCACTATGTGACTTAGGTTCATACTTGTACACACAATAAAATTTAACGTATTACGATTGATTAGCCGTGTCTAGGACATAAATCAACGTCCTATACTCTACAATGTCATATTAGCAGTCGTTAACTGAATGAAAATAAGCTTGTCATTAAAACATAAAGATTTTAGTGACAAGCATTTTGTTTTTGCGTACTTAAACAACACTTCAGGCAATATGTTGTTTAGGCAACAAATGATATGTGCGTGTTTATTGGCAAACGTACGACATAGTAGTATAGTATGTCTAAACAACATATGTTGCATAGTTGATATGCGTTGTTTAAATACTAAGATAGGAGGGATTGACGTGAGCGAGACAGATGAACCTCAGGGGTTTGAACGCACGCATAATATATTAAATATTAATCAGAGTAGTCTGGGTGTAGTGACATACATTACAAATAAATTAAAGTCGACGTTGAAGCAACACATAATAATTGCTCGTGGTAAAAAGCGAATCGACTATCGACTGTCGTATAACTTTTACACTACGTATTATGATAATGTAGAAATCAAGAAAATCGACTGTGAATATACCTATGCTATGCCCATTGCAATTTTAATAAGACACACGATGTCATTCGACAATGCTCATTTCTTTGCTCAGTTACGTCATCCTGTCTTATAAAACAACATTGCAGACATGTATATCAAACGACACTTCAATAACATCACTTTGCCATCGTACTACTATTAAAATCGTGTCTCAAACCCCTTATTTTAATTCCAAAAATCTGCTGGTCAAAAGACCGAGAAACTAAAAACATTACTGGATGTGTTGATAAATTATCTTATAGAAATAAACTCAAAATATATCAACACTTGATTCTAAGGAGGATATGACAATATGAAAATTTTAGATAGAATTAATGAACTTGCAAATAAAGAAAAAGTCCAACCACTTACTGTAGCTGAAAAACAAGAACAACATGCATTGCGTCAAGACTACTTAAGCATGATCCGAGGACAAGTATTAACAACATTTTCCACAATAAAAGTGGTTGATCCAATCGGTCAGGATGTCACACCAGACAAAGTTTATGATCTTCGCCAACAATACGGTTATATTCAAAATTAATATTTGCTCACGAGGTATTGCACTTAAGGTGCCAACTGACCTCATAAACAAAGCCCATACTGATTGAAGACACTAATGTGTCGCACCATGTCTCTTACGACATGTGCACATTAAACTTCATCTTTGTATGGGCTTTTTATTTATTCTTTTGAGAATTTCATTTTAGCAGACTAAAAAATTAAAATGGTGTCCATCAAGATCTTTGAACATTGCACCATAAAACCCTTGGCTTACTGTTGGTTCTTGAACGACTGCGCCACCCGCTTCTTTCACTTTATTCACCAACTGGTCAACTTCTTCATTTGTGTTCACACCTAGAGAAATCATCACTTCATTTGGTTCAGTATTAAGGCTTTGCTGACTTACATTTTGAAAATGCTTGTTTTCTATTAAAATTACGGTTGTTTGACCTATTTGAATACCGACCATTTTATCTAACATTTGTGGGTTTCTATTTATTTTAAATCCTAACGCTTTATAAAACTGTGCGCTCTTTTCTAAATCTTGCACATGCAAATTAAACCACATTGATTGAATCATGATTGCACCCCATTCATTACTTATTATAGTTTTGGACTTTAAGCCAATCACTTAATGATAATCTTGTTGGATTTATTTCAGCCATTAATTCAAAGTCTACTTCATAACCTTTTTCTTCCAACCATTGCTTTTCTGCAACACCACTAACAAATTCTCCTTCTATAACAGTAGATTTACCTGTCACTTCACTAAAAATTGTTGCTGCTTCACTTAATGTAACTTCATCGGAACCAATCTCTATTGATTGATGCGTAAAGCTTTGTGGATGTGCAAAAATATACGATGCAATTTTAGCTATATCAATAGAAGAAATCATTGTGAATTTTATATTCGGATTAATAAATTCTGGTAATGTAATACGTTCATCTTCGACTTTAGCAATGCGTAAAAAATTATCCATAAAGAATGATGGTTTGATAACTGTTGCATTTATATTAGATTCCATTAATCTATTTTCTATTTTTGCTAGTACTTCAAAGTGTGGGCCAGTTCGATTTCGATTAACCCCTCCCGCAGTACTATACACAATATGTTGAATATTTTCTTGCTCAGCTATTTCAATTATCTTCATACCTTGTCTTAATTCTTCGCTAACATCATCTTTAACGATTGGCTGAATACTGTATAAGCCATACTTCCCTTTCATCGCTGATTGCAAACTAACATTATCACTCAGATCACCTTCAACGATTGATAAATGCGGATGTCCTATGTCTGAAAGTTTACGATTATTCTTATTTCTAGTTAATGCACTTACATACCATCCATCCTCTAACAACTGTTTTACAACTGCATTACCTTGCTTCCCTGTTGCGCCTATTACTAAAATATCTTTCATTTTAGATCCACTCCTCTTTTTATCTTAAAAACCAATAGTCCTCTTTTTCACCTTTTAAATACGTATATGGTTCTGGTGTTTGTCCATTTCCTTTAATATTGTCGTTTATTACATCTCTGACATCCCATACTAAATGAATAAATCGTTGTAATTGATGACTAAAAATGCCTAGTGGCGCTGTCATAGCTAATAGTTTTTCCACATCTTCTGTAGTGACATTCAGTTTTTCAGCAATCATTTGAACCGATAAGGTAGATTCTTCAAAATGTGCTTGCAACTCTTCAGCTGTGATGCGTCTTTGCTCTTTATTTAAAGACATTATCAACACTCTTTTCTTTTATGATATTTAATAGTTATTGCAAATTCATTGCTAACTTTCTTAACACGTTTTATAATAAACGGAGAGTTATCCGTTTGTCAATTTTAGAGAATTTTAAGTAGGTGTAATCATGCGAAAAGATGCAAAAGAGAATAGGCAACGAATTGAAGAAATAGCGCACAAACTTTTTGATGAAGAAGGCGTTGAAAACATTAGTATGAATCGTATTGCTAAAGAACTAGGTATCGGTATGGGGACATTGTATCGACATTTCAAAGATAAAAGCGATTTATGCTACTACGTCATACAAAGAGACCTTGATATTTTTATCACTCATTTTAAGCAAATTAAAGATGACTATCATTCTAATTATGAGGTTATGCAAGTGTCGTTAGATTATCTTTTACAATTTAAAATCGATAATAAGGCACTACTGCAATGTATTGAAGCAGGCAACAATAAATTACGTTTTTACCAAAGCGCATTTTATCAAGAATTATTTGATTTTTATTATGACTTATTTAAAAGTGATGACGACACTTACACGAAGTTCAAAACAGATATGCTGTTGCAATCATTATCAACTAGTGTATTTGCCTTCCAAATAGAGCATCGCCATATTTCAATTGAAGCGTACAGAAATTATTTATTAAACATTTATTTAGATGAGGTGGAACGTAATGACTAAAATTGTGTTAATCACAGGAGGCAATAAAGGGTTAGGCTATGCAAGTGCAGAGGCACTTAAAGCATTGGGTTACAAAGTTTATATAGGTTCTCGGAATGATGTAAGAGGACAACAAGCATCACAAAAATTAGGTGTTCATTATGTACAGTTAGATGTTACAAGTGACTACTCAGTCAAAAATGCTTATAACATGATTGCTGAAAAAGAAGGCCGTCTTGATATCCTCATTAACAATGCAGGTATATCTGGTCAATTTTCAGCACCTTCCAAATTGACACCTCGTGACGTTGAAGAAGTATATCAAACGAATGTATTCGGTATCGTACGAATGATGAATACATTCGTCCCTCTCTTAGAAAAATCTGAACAACCTGTTGTCGTCAACGTATCAAGTGGTTTAGGTTCATTTGGAATGGTTACAAACCCCGAAACAGCTGAATCTAAAGTGAATTCATTAGCTTATTGTTCGTCTAAATCGGCAGTAACAATGCTAACGCTACAATACGCTAAAGGATTACCTAACATGCAAATCAATGCTGCTGATCCAGGCGCTACAAATACTGATTTAGTTGGTGATTTTAGTAATAATTCCAAACACGTTTCTGAAGGAATCAAGCCAATCATTCAATTAGCAACGATTGGTGCAGATGGCCCAACAGGTACATTTATTAATGGCGATGGAGAGATGCCTTGGTAGATAAATTTTATGTTACAAACATTGAAATTAGAGGTATATAAAAAATGCTTCTGCAATAGATGCAATACAATATGGAGGCGAATTAAATGAAAAGTATTACGTTTGAAGAACATTATGTCATTGAAGATATTCAAAAAGAAACGATGAATGCGATATCAGCAGATCCTAAAGGTGTACCGATGAAAGTAATGTTAGAAGGCCTTGAAAAAAAGACAGGTTTTACAAATGCCGACGAATTATCACATCATGATGAACGTATCCAATTTATGAATAATCAAGACGTTCAAATTCAAGTCTTATCTTATGGAAATGGTTCTCCTTCAAATTTGGTTGGTCAGAAAGCCATTGAATTATGTCAAAAAGCAAATGATCAATTGGCAAACTATATTGCACAATATCCCAATCGCTTTGTAGGCTTTGCAACTTTACCTATCAATGAGCCTGAAGCCGCAGCGCGAGAATTCGAACGTTGCATCAATGATTTAGGATTCAAAGGTGCGCTCATTATGGGACGTGCACAAGATGGTTTTCTTGATCAAGACAAATATGACATTATTTTCAAAACAGCTGAAAATTTAGACGTACCGATTTATCTACATCCCGCGCCAGTTAACAGTGACATTTATCAATCATACTATAAAGGAAATTATCCTGAAGTAACTGCGGCAACATTTGCTTGTTTTGGTTATGGTTGGCACATTGATGTCGGAATTCATGCAATACATCTAGTATTATCTGGCATTTTTGATCGTTATCCAAAGTTAAATATGATTATTGGACATTGGGGTGAGTTTATCCCATTCTTCTTAGAACGTATGGATGAAGCTTTATTCGCTGAACATTTGAACCACCCTGTAAGCTATTACTTTAAAAATAATTTTTATATCACACCGAGTGGCATGTTAACGAAGCCACAGTTTGATTTAGTCAAGAAAGAAGTAGGTATTGATAGAATTCTTTATGCTGCTGATTATCCATATATTGAGCCTGAAAAATTAGGTGTATTTTTAGATGAACTGGGTTTAACAGATGAAGAAAAAGAGAAAATAAGTTATACAAATGGTGCTAAATTATTAGGTTTATCACCTAACAATTAACAAATGGAGGTCATTGAATATGGAAACTTTAGAATTACAAGGCGCTAAATTACGATACCACCAAGTCGGACAAGGACCCGTGCTCATCTTTATTCCTGGTGCAAACGGTACCGGAGACATTTTTCTGCCTCTTGCAGAACAGTTAAAAGACCATTTTACTGTTGTAGCCGTTGATCGTCGTGATTATGGAGAAAGCGAGTTAACTGAACCACTCCCTGATTCCGCTTCAAACCCTGACAGTGATTATCGTGTCAAACGCGACGCACAGGACATTGCCGAACTTGCAAAGTCATTAAGTGATAAACCTGTCTATATATTAGGTTCAAGTTCAGGTTCAATCGTTGCGATGCATGTGTTAAAAGATTACCCTGAAGTCGTTAAAAAGATTGCATTTCATGAACCACCAATTAATACATTTTTACCAGACAGTACTTATTGGAAAGATAAAAATGATGACATTGTGCATCAAATTTTAACAGAAGGCTTAGAAAAAGGCATGAAAACATTTGGTGAAACATTAAATATCGCACCAATTGATGCAAAAATGATGTCTCAACCTGCTGATACTGAAGAAGGACGTATAGAACAGTACAAACGTACGATGTTCTGGTCAAAATTTGAAATTAGACAATATACGCATTCAGATATTACTTTGGATGATTTCACAAAATACAGCGATAAAATCACCCTACTAAATGGGACAGATTCTAGAGGCTCCTTCCCACAAGATGTTAACTTTTATATAAATAAAGAAACTAGCATACCTATTGTAGATATTCCAGGCGGTCACTTAGGTTATATTCAAAAACCTGAAGGCTTTGCTGATGTATTATTAAATATGTGGGGTTAATCTATCGTTCTCTAATAAAATAGCTTGGACAGTTTTCAAATTATATTTGATGGCTGACCAAGCTTATTTTTATTTACGCTTAAACGTTCAAATCAACTCGTTATTATACATGAAGGCATGTTAACCATTCTCTTCCACTGAAAACACTACTGTTCCAAACATTGATAGTCTTCTTTTGAAATACCCTTTCCGATAAGCACCAAATATTCTGGCACTTTTTTTGAAAATGCTACAGGTGTTAATTCATATTGTCCTTGTGTAAATTGAATGAGATACGTATGTGCGGTGTCTTCAAATGTCATAAACCCTTTCAACCTATAAATATGAGACGGAAGGCATGCTAAACGTTTTATAAACTCTGCTTTAGTACATTTGACTGGTGATTGCACAAATTGATGATTAATCATTTGATGTAACGACTTATGTTTATTGTCAGAAGTTGCTGTCATTTGTCTAACTGATATTGGCAAAGTGACGCTGCCATGCATACCGACTTGTATATCGGCCTCTGGGTTAATAACTTCTAAATCTTTCAATAGTTTGCTCGTTGTTTCAACATCTGCTGAATCTATTTTATTAACAAATAAGACAGAACAATATGCTAATTGCTCATAAAATAAGCCTTGGATGTCTTTAGGGAATGATTTAATGTGTTTATACATGCTTGCGTCTATTACACCAATCATATGTGTAATTGTTGTAAACGGAGCTAAAATAGGCGTTAAACAAGCATCTAAGACAGAGACTGGTTCTGCAATCCCACTACATTCAATAAATACAATGTCTGGTTGCTCTTTTAAATATAATTGATGTAACTGTTCTGATACATCTGCTTTCATTGCGCAACAGATACACCCCTCTGTCAGTTCACTTAAAGGTATGTCTTCAGATACTAAGGCACCATCAACACTCATTTTCCCAAATTCATTCATGATGACTGCTGGTTTCAGCGATTCCTTTAATGATTCAGCGAGCAAATGATTTAAGACAGTCGTTTTACCGCCACCTAAAAACCCACCTATAATAACTATTTTCATCTGCGACTCTCCTCTTATACTTCATATGAATAGCATATTCCAAGATAGATCTCCTATTGACTGACATGACTCTATATTCAGTTATAGTTCATTTTTTTAAATAATCAGCATTACTATTTTAACAATGATGCCTATACCAATAACTAAAGACAATGATGTCACCATTTGCTTTCCAATTAATTTTAGTGCTGACTGACCACCTAAATGTTTCAAAAGCATCGTCATTGTGACCGAGCACGCTGTAAATGTTGAACTAAAAAACACAAGTAGTAGTAACTGTGTTGCTGTCATTCCTTGTAATAAGGCGCCCTGATGCAAATTAAACAAGAGCATGCCGTCTTTTCGAATCATTGAAAATAAAATCCCTGGTGACAATTCTGACGAGATGCCTAATAACGATAATATAGGTGTAAATATTTGTGATAAAACATTCAAAATTGGCGTTAGTGATAAAATACTAACAATAAGACAGATTGTGATAAAAATAGGTAGCGCTTGAACGATAAACATTTGTATATTTTGCCACATTTGTAGCAACATTTGACGTATATTTGGCATATGTAATTGCCTATCATAAGGTAGCGGAACGCTAAGTTGTTGATCATTCTTTTTCAACCATATCCTATTATGTAAGATGCCACCTAAAAGTACTAATATTAAGTACGGCATAAATAGCCATGACTTTCCAGCTACACTAAAAATAGATAATGTCGCACCTATTTGATAACTACAAGAACTACCAAAGCTTATTAAACTCATACACTGTGTCTTCGTGCAGGTATGGCATTGGTGTGCTGCTTGTGAAATAGCTGCTGCATTACATCCAAACCCTTCTAATAGTGGCACGATATCATTACCTTGTAATCCTATCCGTAACATTGATGGTTCAATTGCCCATATCATCCATGATTTGAATCCTGTTTGATCAATTATAGCAGTTGATAAACTAATCAATATTACAACCGGCAATGCCCATACGAGCGAATATGTTCCAAGTGATAGCACACCATAATCACCAAATAATATATGCTGTAATATATCGTGATTGAGCAATGTTGTTTGAGTTAAATATTCTATCCATGCTGATACATACTGATTTTGAAACCAATCTGAAAATTGATAAGCGATACCGATTGGTAATGCAAACATTAAAAATATCAACAACCAGGCTAAAAATGTCGCACTTATTTTAGGTCTTAAATGTCGTCGCTCATGTTGAAATAGTGTCAATTGTTCTATCACATGTTCACTCGCTATAGGCGAAGAAACTACACTTTCTGCCAATGAAATATCTAATTTCTGTTTTATGATTAATAATCTTAATTTCGCTTTTTCTGTTGCGGTAAGTTTATCCGCATGACTAATAACCAAATAATGAGGTTCATTAGGTATGGGCGTATAATGCCCAGTTCTCATATCATATTTCACTTCTAACATGTGCATGACACTTCACAACATGAATAATCATCTAGATACATTTGATTTTTTTGGTAATTTTCAATGACCTCTTGTTTAGCTGGTAAGCCTTCCCGCTGTGTTAAAAGATGGGCAAGTACTGCAAATCGCGCTCTGAATTTATAGATATAGCATAATTTGGCATTATCATTTTCAACTGTCGCACCAATCATAAAAATATTCGGATAACGTGTCGATTCATCATGTGTTGTTAATTTAATATCTTGATTTGTTGTCGCAAATAATTGTTGAACGATTGGATTTTTTGTTGCATCAAAGCCAGTTGCTAGTATTGGTTCATGAGGCGTATGCACACTTTGTCCGCTATCAAAACTGATATGATACTGTCCATTGTTAAAATCAATATCTTTAACTGTATAATGTACATTCATTTCGATGCGAGCACCTTGCTTAATGACATTACCTAGTCGCTGACGTGTATAAGGTGACAATCTAACACTAGGATCAGCATCCGGATCATTTAAACCGGTTGTGCTAGTATAAAGTGCGATGTCAGAGCCATTTTTTGCAAGTTGATATGCAGCATCAAAGCCACTTTCATTACCTCCGATAACCACATATTGTCCCTTATTAAAGTTATCAAAGTCTTCAATTTCACTATAATGAATACCATATTTAAATGGCTTTTTAGGGAAATTATAATCACCTGTTGCGACAAAGATATAATCCGCGTGATATGTCTCTGTTGTCGTTGCAATCGTATAAAATGCATCATCTACAGATATATTTGTGACAACTGTATTTTCAAAGATATTCAGCTCGTAATGGTTGGCAACCACTTGTAAATATTCAGCATATGTTTCTCCGGAAATATGTTCTTCATTAAATGTAAATGCTGGTGAAGTATCCATGGAAATTGCATTCATATCAGGCATGCCAAATCCATTAGACGTAAATGATGGCGTAATCGTAAGGGTCGATTTCGGCCAATGTTTAAATGAATGTCCTACTGTTCCTTTTTCTAAAATAATGACATCTGTTATACCGAAATCTTTTAAGGTAATGGCCATACCTATACCTGCAGCACCGGCACCGATAATAGCCACTTTATGATGTTGCATATTAACACTCCCTCAATGATCTATTTCAAGTTATTGTTTTTGGTTATAAATCGTAATAATTACGATTTATAAAGTATAGACCTATCCTTGAGAAATTTCAATATTAAAAGAAAAACTTCCGCTATTGTAGAGGATTCATCTACATTTCGGAAGTTGGTATGTGTCTTTTTTTTAAAATTTAAGGATGCTACGTTTAGTTCAAATGATTATGAATGACATTTCATGGTATCATCCAGCCTCAGTACTTGGAGATAACATTTTGGCGGTGAGACAGAAATCATATTTTTACAAAATTTATTTCGTCGTCCCACCCCAACTTGCACATTATAGTAAGTTGACTTTCCGTCAGCTTCTGTGTTGGGACCCCAGCTAATTCATCATTTTTGAGCCTAGAACATTTATTTATGTCTCAGATTCTTACACATTAGCCGCAGCCCAGGTGTGCTTAAAAAATGGGAATACATGTGTAAAGCTCATGCATAAGAAATACTAATTTCTAAAGATAAAGTATTTCTTTATTGTTGTGTAACTTCTCCACGTTGTATTTCACTATCCAAATTTTGTTTCATATTTTCAAACAACTCTTGAAATCTAACCTCATCTTGATCAGAATAACCTTTAAAAATAACTGAATCTATATTTTCTTCGTTAAAATAATAAATTTCATCTTCCACAACACCAATCGGATATTTACATGCAGAATAGTCAAACATATACTTTTGATTTTCAATTTCTACAATTGGTCCTCTATTAATAATCATTAACTTTTGCGAACCTTCTTTTAAATAAATAATGCTTCCTATTGTTTCCATTTATTTTCCTCCTTTGTCACCGTCTCAATTTCAACATTCCTTCGCATTTCCAAGTCAATCATCTCTTCTTCCGCTTTACGAATGCCATGTTGAATTTGCTGTTGCTGCTCGTATAACGCTTCCGTTGAACGTCGTTTCGCAAAATGAAATTCATCGCGGAACTGTTCCATACGACTAGCCATATTGCTACTATAATAACGCTCACCTAAATGTTGATATAATTGATCTATCGAATGATTAAGCGCATCACTTTCATCTATCAATGCTTTAACCTCTCGCTTTTCATCATATAAGTCATCCATTTGCTTATGTTTCGCTGTGATTATTTTATTGATTTCATCCAGTTTATTCGACATCATTTCACCACGTTTTAATTTTTACCAATTTCATTACCAATCATTACGTCAGTTTGGTCAAAAGCCTCACCAACTTTTTGTATATTATCGCTCGCAGTTCGTATTGCTTCAGCAACAGATTGATTCTTACTCATCAAATCATCTATCACACTATGAGCATTATTATTTCCACTTACTGTTGTACTTTCATCTTTATCCGGTTTCGACACATTATTACATGTTTCAACAGCGCTTTTAATAGATGATGATGCACTATTAGTCTTGAAAATATCACTTTGAACTGTACTCATCATTTACACCTCTCTCCATTTAAATTATTTTAAAATTATTAGAAACTGTATCAATATATGATATTCAAACATTCAATTATACTTAAATATTGTTTTATGATTATATTCAAAATTATTGTATCAATAAATATGTATCATTCCTAGAATTTTATTGAACAAAAAGTTATAAAATCACTTTTATTGTAACTCAACCTTGTTTTACATTACAGAAATTAACAATAGCGATTAAAATTTTATTTTCCAACAATAAAAAAGCACAAATATTTTTATTGAGGCAGCTGAAGGCCTTCTCATAGCAAAAATATCTGTGCATATTATTATCTCAATCTAACGTAATAACTAACTTGTTGTATCTTGTAAAATCTTATCCATAGAATGCGCAACACTATCACGGTACATCTCACCAAATTTCAATAAATGGACCATCAATAAATATAAACGATAAAATTCAAGTCTATAGGATGCACCTTTTGCGAGTGGATAATGTTTATTATACGCATCATAAAATTCACTCGTAAAACCACCAAATACCGTTGTAATACCGATATCGAATTCTCTGTCACCATATAATGGCGCTGGATCAAATAACGCCGGACGACCATCTTGTAAGAACATATAATTACCACCCCATAGGTCACCATGTAATAAAGACGGTTTACTTTGATGCTTTTCTAATTCCGCCACAATTTGACGTCGCACTTTGTCATATACTTTGATATCGTTGGCATCCCATAGCCCTCTATTTAGCAACTCATCTTTCAAATGGTCCATGCGCTTGTCGACAAAAATGGTACACCAATCGTCTTGCCAATGATTATCAAAAGAAATATCGCCACCTTCATAAGGTAATGAGAAGCCAAATTTGCCTTCTTCTTGTTGCTGACTGTGTAATTGAGCTACGAGTTGCCCTAATTGGCGTTGACTCCCTGAAGCCCCTTCTTCTAAATACGTCATCACTAAATACGCATCACCGTTAACCTCGCCACTTGCAATTACTCTAGGTGCCGTGATACCTGCACGTTCAAATTCATTTAAACCTGCAATTTCTGCAGCATAAAATGATTCTTTTCGTCCACGTTGGACAAGTAAGAAAAATGTATCCGTATCTGTTTCGACTCGATATGCTTCGTTTACATCACCACCACTCACTGGTGAAATCTCTTTAATATCTTTTAAAGGTAAATGCTCTAACCATTGTTCATTCATACAAACACCTTCCAATCTACTTACTTTATATTATAATATTGCCTAATTAGGATGATTTAATCTTAAAAACGTTATTCAAACTTGCGTCAATTTTCAAAACTTTTTAGTTTTAACTAGGAAATTATGTAGGGAAATGCTAGTCTATTAAAAGAATATATTTCACATATATTAAGTTGAGGATAGTAAGCCTCAAATATAATGAAATAGGAGCATACTCATGTACAAATTAATTAAACCTTTCTTATTCAAAATCGAACCCGAAAAAGCACACGGACTAACTATCGATGCATTAAAAACGTTACAAAAGTTTCCGGTTTTATTCCCAGTCGTCGATAAACTATTTACTTATAAGAATCCAACGTTATCACAAACGATACAAGGTAATACGTACGACAATCCAATTGGCTTAGCAGCTGGTTTCGACAAATCTTGCGAAGTACCAAAAGCATTGGAACACCTTGGATTCGGTGCTTTAGAATTAGGTGGTATCACACCTAAACCTCAACCGGGTAACCCTCAACCACGTATGTTTAGATTATTAGAAGATGACGCCTTGATAAATCGAATGGGCTTCAATAATATTGGTATGAACAAAGCACTCAGTCATTTGCGTAAAAATGCTTATCAAGTACCTGTTGGTATCAATGTTGGTGTGAATAAAATGACACCTTATGAAGCGCGTTATCAAGATTATATAAAGGTTATTGATACGTTTAAACACGACGTTTCATTTTTCACAGTCAACATCAGTTCTCCAAATACTGAAAATCTTCAAAACTTCCATGATAAAGATGAATTTTCAATGTTATGCCAAGCTTTAACAGCATTTAAAAAACAACATGATGTAACAGTGCCAATTTATTTAAAACTAACGTCTGATATGGATTTCGATGGCTTAAAAGCACTATTACCAGCGATTACTGAGACATTTGACGGTATCATCTTAGCAAACACAACGCGACAACGAGATGGTTTAACTTCTGCTAATAAAGTCGAAGAAGGCGGTTTGAGTGGTCGTCCATTATTTGAACGTAATTTAAAATTGATTAAGTATGCTTATCAGCAAACAAATGGCGAATTTTTAATTATAGGTACAGGCGGCGTATTCAGTACTGAAGATGCAATCAAAATGATGCGTCACGGTGCGTCACTTATTCAAATTTATTCATCACTTGTTATTGAAGGCCCAGGTTTAACTAAGAAAATGAACAAAGGCATCGCACGTTACTTAAAAGATCATCATTTTGACAATGTCAGTGATATTATAGGACTAGATGCCTAATCCAACATAGTCAAATAATACTTTAAAACTTGCTGAATCGTCTTATTAAAATTATGATATAACTCAAGAAGATATATTTATCACCATTTTTCAAAATAATGGCTTAAATATCACATATCATTAAATATAGCGTTTTATAACGGAGGCGTTTGTTATGACTAAAGAAACAGATAATAAAAAAACAGTAGCGACTTCTGACAACAAAGACACACAGCAACAAAATCAACCTGAAGAAGATGAACGTCAAGGTTTGAATGGTTATCGTAAAACAGATCTTGATTTAGAAATCGAGCAAGAGCTACGTGAAATGATGAAAACAGGAGAAAATGAAACGAAAAATGACTACAAAAAGTTTAAAGTGTTTTCACTTATTTCAACACTTGTCATTGTCATTTTAGCAATTATAAGATTTGTTCATAAAATGATGTAATTAGAGTGAGACATTGTTTTATGTCTCAGAATCCAGTTATTCATTATAGCTACAATATTTACGATTATATAAATAACCCGAGATTTTAGTATGATTTATTTCACTAAAATCTCGGGTTTCTATTTGATAATTTTTAATAGGGCATGGCTTGTATATGCGCCTGCCTTTTATCTCATTTCCAATGATTAATCTGGATATTGTTCTAAAAATGCTTTCGCTTCTTTATTAACTGTTTTAAAATCAATACCTTGTTGCATCGCTGCAAAGACACATCCACAATAACACTGCCTAAAGATATTATAGTCATTACACATTTCTATGGAACGCTCATAACCTTTACTTTTCTTAAAATCACTTGGCAAATAGTTCACATCGTATATTTTTTGGACATCCATACCAAGTTCATTGATTAATTGTGCGTTCTTTTTAGGTGATAATGTGATTGCACTGCCAAAATAATCATAGCCATGTTCTACAGCTGCTTTCGCTACAATATCCAAACGCATTTCAAAACAAGTGGTACAACGTAAGCCGCCTTCTTTTTCATCAGCTAATTCTTTATCCTTCACCATTTTCACAAACTTATGCGGTTCATAAGGTGCTTCAATATACTTCACATTCGCACCAGTCTTGCGATTAAAATCTTCCACAAATTGTTCTTGCACTTTAGCACGTCGTAAGTACTCATTTTTCGGATGAATATTTGAATTCGCGAAATAAATTGCAATGTCTGCATATTGTGTTAAAAACTCTAATGTATATGTACTACAAGGTGCACAACAACTATGCAATAAGATTTTAGGTCTGATTGCTTCTCTTTCCCACTGCCCGATTAATTTCTTCAACACCTTGTCATAATTAATTTTTTGATTTTTCATTTTACTGATAATAGGTTCAGCATTAATCATGATTTAACCTCCCACATTTAATCATTAACTTCTATTATATATGATTCATATTAAATGTCAGTCAAAAAAGTTAGAAATTCATTTTAATGCATTTATATTTCGAAAATCCCTTATGTATCTAAAAGCATTTTTTAAACTTGAATTTTAAAACACTAAACAACACATACGTCTCTGTGTCATTTTCATTTTTTGTATGTCATATATATGTTTACTTCATTTAAATCAATTTCATCTTATAATTTATCGTGTATTTTACAAAAGATTGACTTCAATTCATCGTAAAAGTTATACTTTTGCCATTTTTTAATGTAACATGGTGTTAGTAATAAAAATAATACATTGAGGTGTTTTACATGACAGCATTATTCCCTTATATCGCTTTTGAAAATTCAAAAGAAGCCCTTGCATATTACGAAGAAGTATTTGGTGCAACTGACGTTAAACGTTTAGAAGTTAGCGAAGAACAAGCGTCACATTTTGGTATGACTAAGGAAGAAGCGCAAGAAGCAACTATGCATGCTGAATTTGAAGTGCTTGGCGTAAAAGTGCTATGTTCTGATTCTTTTGGTCGCGCTGACAAAATTAATAATGGCATATCATTATTAATTGATTATGATGTTAACAATAAGGAAGATGCTGATAAAGTTGAAGCATTCTATGAGCAAATTAAAGATCATTCTTCAATTGAAATAGAATTACCGTTTGCTGACCAATTCTGGGGTGGCAAAATGGGCGTCTTTACCGATAAATACGGTGTTCGTTGGATGTTACATGGTCAAGACTATACTGCAATCCAACAATAATGTTATTGATAAAGATATCATTTAATAAGCTTATGTTATTTAGCAAGGCAAGCCACTCTCGATTCATGGCTTGCCTTATTTTATTGTATATTTTTAATTATCGTTGCTGGCCCTTGATTGACAATCGTATTAAAATGCATTATTAAGTCAACTTTGTCTATACGGTTTGGATCTTCTACCCAATGTCTTATCAAAGACAATCCCGCACCTGAAACATAACTCATGAAATAGGAAAATGGTATACCATTAATTTGATCATTTTCATTTTTATAACGTTGTAAATGACACATAATTAAATCATAAAGTTTTTCGTGGATATTTGAATCTTTACCCATACGAAACATCAATTGATAAAATGCGATGTCTTTTTCTATCATTTCTATTAAAACGGTCATAATTTGATGTATGTTATCCGTGGATAACTTAACTGCTCCATTTAACTTCTCATCATGAATGAAGTCTCTTATTTCCTCCAACTGCTGGTCCTCTAATTTTTCAAGCAAATCATATTTATCATAATAATGCGTATAAAATGTACTACGGTTAACATCAGCTAAATCTGCAATTTGTTGCACAGTAATCTCTTCTAATTGGTGTTGATGTAAAAGTTCAATAAATGCATTTCTCATTGCAACTTGTGATTTTCTAATACGTCGATCTATAGTCATTTGTATCAAGTCCTCCCCAATGATTATTAACAATTATAAACGTTATGTTCATTATCCCACAAATCTCCAACATTGATGATTGGCACACAATGTTTACCTGTTTAATATAGGTGATACAAACAAACAGAAAAAGGTGATAACAATGAACCAACATTTACTAGGAAATCCAAAATTAACTGTAACTCATGTCAATGAAGTGAAAGCCGGTATTAACCACATCGTTGTCGACAGTGTTCAATATGGAAATCAAGAAATGATTATGGAAAAAGATGTCACTGTGGAAATGCGCGATGGCGAAAAATTATATATTAATATTTTCAGACCAAATAAAGATGGCAAATTCCCTGTAGTTATGTCTGCAGATACTTACGGTAAAGATAATAAGCCTAAAATCACAAATATGGGTGCCCTTTGGCCAACATTAGGTGCCATTCCGACATCTAGTTTTACACCTGAAGAATCACCAGACCCAGGATTTTGGGTGCCAAATGATTATGTTGTAGTTAAAGTTGCATTACGCGGTAGTGACAAATCCAAAGGCGTCTTATCTCCATGGTCAAAAAGAGAAGCGGAAGATTATTACGAAGTGATTGAATGGGCAGCAAAACAGCCATGGAGTAATGGAAATATCGGAACAAATGGTGTTTCTTATCTTGCGGTGACTCAATGGTGGGTCGCATCATTAAATCCACCACATTTAAAAGCAATGATTCCTTGGGAAGGATTAAATGATATGTATAGAGAAGTAGCCTTTCACGGAGGTATACCGGATACTGGCTTTTATCGTTTCTGGATACAAGGTATTTTTGCGAGATGGACAGATAATCCAAATATCGAAGACATGATTCAAGCACAACAAGAACACCCTTTGTTCGATGATTTTTGGAAACAGCGTCAAGTGCCATTATCACAAATTAAAACACCTCTACTAACATGTGCTAGTTGGTCTACACAAGGTTTGCACAACCGTGGCTCTTTTGAAGGATTTAAACAAGCTGCATCTGAAGAAAAATGGCTATATGTGCATGGACGTAAAGAGTGGGAAAGTTACTACGCTAGAGAAAATCTCGAACGCCAAAAATCATTCTTTGATTTTTACCTTAAAGAAGAAAATAACGATTGGAAAGATACGCCTCATGTCATTTATGAAGTTAGAGATCAATTTTATAAAGGCGAATTCAAATCAGCGTCAGCGTTCCCTTTACCTAACACAGAATATACACCATTGTATTTGAATGCTGAAAATCACACATTGAATCATGCAAAGATTAGTAGCGCGCATGTCGCACAATATGACTCTGAAGATAAACGACAAGATGTAAGTTTTAAATATACGTTTGACAAAGATACTGAGTTAGTTGGAAACATGAACTTAAAACTATGGGTAAGCACTAAAGACTCAGACGATATGGATTTATTTGCAGGTATTAAAAAGTTAGATCGTCGTGGTAATGAAGTTAACTTCCCTGATTTTAATCATATTGAAAATGGTCAAGTAGCTACCGGTTGGTTACGCGTATCACATCGTGAATTAGATCAAGAAAAATCCACAATTGCGCAACCTTGGCATAAACATGAAACAGAATTAAAGTTGTCACAAGATGAGATTGTACCTGTTGAAATCGAATTGTTACCTTCAGGCACGCTATTTAAACAAGGCGAAACATTGGAAGTTGTTGTAAAAGGTAGTGAAATTGTAATTGGTAATAGTACCCCTGGCATGAAAACGCGTTATGAACATGAAGAAACCGTAAATAAAGGCATGCACATGATTTATACTGGTGGTAAATATGATTCACAATTAATCATTCCTATCGTTAATTGATATGCAACAATTACGGTTGCTTTTGATTAAAAGTGACATAGTGATAGGACTGTATAACAAGAGAAGACCACACACTTGGAATCTTAAACCAAGGTGTGGCCCTTTTTATTATTGATGGCTATTTAATTTTATAAATCTTGTCACTAAACTTACTACAAGCAATATTAAACCAATAAATAAAGCCATAATTGCTGTATTACTTTCGTTGTTTACTCCTGTTTTTGGCAATTCTTTCAATTGTTGCTTATGTACTGACTTGCTCTTGCTATCCAAATGAATACTTTGTTGTTTAGCCATTTGTTTATTACTTTTTGTGTGAATATCATTTGCTTTAATACTTGGATTTACAGCACTATTATTCGATGTTCCATTTGCGTTTTTCAACTGATTAATAACATTTGGATCTTTCGTGCCATCTATTAAATTATCTGGATGTTTTAGTAAATGTCTGCAGTCGGATACTATTTTAGAATCTTTTGCCTTTACCGCATTATTCGGCACCTCATTATCATCTTTCAACTGCTTGATAACATCTGGATCTTTCGTGCCATCTATTAAATTATCAAGTTTTTTCACACGTGCTATGTCACTAACTGGCCCTGGATAATTTGCATCCGGTTGTCTAACTGGTATTAAATTGCTGTTTTCATTCACACCTTCAGGTTTGTTATTTTCGGCGTTCGCATTATCCGTAAAAATCAACACTGATAAAATTGCAACGATAATACCTTTACTTCTATTACGCTAACCCAATTGGCATAAAAATAAAAACCCCTAATGGATAACTACATTGTTATCTACTAGAGGTTTCTAACTTATACTATTTTATAACACTATCGTATTTTCTTTTTCATGAATCATTTCAATAATGACATTGTCTTCATTCATTACTGCTACTTTAGGTGCATGGTGTTTAATTTCTTCTTCATTCAACTGTGCATAAGTCATGATTATGACTACATCGCCTACTTCAACAAGTCTTGATGCTGCACCGTTTAAACAAATTTTACCACTACCTCTTTCACCAGCTATTACGTATGTTTCAAAACGGGCACCATTATTATTATTCACGATGGCTACTTTTTCATTTGGCAAGATGTCTACCGCTTCCAATATATCTGAATCAATCGTAATGCTACCTACATAATTTAAATTTGACTCAGTCACTCTTGCTCTATGAATTTTAGCATTCATCATTGTTCTTATCACTTTATTCAGCTCCAATTATTATATTATCTATTAAACGCGCTTTTGAAAATTTAACAGCTAACGAGATAAATATGCGTCCAGTTATTTCGTGTTGTTCTACTAATTGAGGATAACTATAAACAGCAACTTCTTCAATGCGTCCACTTATATGTGATTCAAGATATTCAGTAACCCTGTCTATAATTACTTTACTTTGACGTTCACCGTCTTGATACAACGCTTGTGCTAATAGCAAACTTTTACTTAAATGTACCGCTTCTTGTCGTTCTTGCTCCGTTAAATAAACATTTCTTGAACTTTTCGCCAAACCATCTGCTTCTCGAACGATATCAATACCAATAATTTCAACGGCATGATTGAAGTCTTTTACCATTTGCTCGACAATAGCCAATTGCTGGGCATCTTTTTTACCAAAATAAGCATAATCCGGCATAACAATATTAAATAGCTTATTAACTACTGTTACCACCCCATCAAAATGCCCTGGACGCTTCGCTCCTTCTAACACATCAGCTAATGGACCTACTTTGACATCAATACCTAATTCACCTGGATACATATCTTCTACTGCAGGATGAAAAACAATGTCCGCCCCTACTTCTGATACTAATTCTAAATCTTTATCAATTTGTCTCGGATAAGCATCGAAATCTTCGTTTGGACCAAATTGTAATGGATTAACAAATACACTCACAACTGTAATATCATTTGTACTAACTGATTCGCGTACCATCGTTAAATGTCCATCATGTAAGGCACCCATTGTTGGGATAAAACCAATCGTTGTTCCTGAGCGTTTGGCTGCTTTAACAATGTGTTGCATCTCTTTTACCGTAGTAATCAGCTTAGTCATTGTTATTAACCTCATTCATAATTTTCTTTTTATACGTATATTCTTCTGATGGAAATGCACCAGATTTAACTTCTTGATCGTATTGTTTTAAACCATCCACACCAACACTAAAATCAGCAAATTGCTTCACAAATTTCGCTTTATGTTCAACACCATAATTTAACATATCGTGATAAACCAATACTTGACCATCTGTACCTTTTCCTGCACCAATACCAATGACTGGAATTGTTAAGTGCTTGCTAATTTCTTCTGCTAAATCATTTGGAATTGCTTCAAGTACTAACGCAACTGCACCAGCTTGTTCTACATTTTTCGCATCTAAAATAAGTTGCTCCGCTGCTTCTTTCGTTGCACCTTGTAATTTATACCCCATAACGCCAACACTTTGAGGTGTTAATCCTAAATGTGCAACAACAGGAATACCAATTGCCGTTGCTTTTTCAATAAATGGTGTAATATGCGCTCCTTCTGCTTTAATTGCATTTGCATTCGTCTCCTGATAAAGCTTTAGAGCATTATTTAAGTCTTGTGTCATAGAGATGCCTACTGCACCAATCGGCATATCAACAACTACAAATGTATTTGGTGCGCCTCTTCTTACTGCACGACCGTGATGAATCATATCTGCTAACGTCACTTGTACGGTACTTTCATAACCTAATACAGTCATACCAAGTGAATCCCCAACAAGAATCATATCAATACCCGCTGCTTCCACTTGTTTAGCACTTGGAAAATCATAAGCTGTTACCATAGAAATTTTAGTTTGCTTTTGTTTCATATCTATTAATTGACTTACTGTTTTCAATGTTATTCAACCTCTTTTTGCAGTATTATTAGAAATAGTATAATGAATCTTTTATAGAAAGGAAAGAAGAAGATGTTATCAGTTGCGATTATCGGCCCAGGCGCTGTCGGTACAACTATTGCCTATGAATTACAACAATCATTGCCTCATACAACGCTTATCGGGAGACACGCCAAAACAATAACATATTATACTGTACCACATGCACCTGCACAAGATATTGTTGTGAAAGGTTATGAAGATGTCACAAACACATTTGATGTTATTATTATTGCAGTCAAAACACATCAACTTGATGCAGTTATTCCTCATTTAACTCATCTTGCACATGAGGACACGCTCATCATTTTAGCCCAAAATGGTTATGGTCAACTCGAACATATTTCATTTAAAAACGTATGCCAAGCAGTTGTCTATATAAGTGGTCAAAAGAAAGGCGATGTTGTTACGCACTTCAGAGATTATCAATTACGTATACAAGATAATGCATTAACACGACAATTTAGAGATTTGGTCCAAGACAGTCAAATCGACATTGTATTAGAAGCAAATATTCAACAAGCTATTTGGTATAAATTGTTAGTTAACTTGGGCATTAATTCTATCACAGCACTCGGGAGACAGACAGTTGCAATCATGCATAATCCTGAAATACGTACACTGTGTAGACAGCTATTACTAGATGGTTGTCGTGTTGCACAGGCAGAGGGGTTAAACTTTTCAGAACAAACTGTCGATACTATTATGACTATATATCAAGGTTATCCCGACGAAATGGGAACGAGCATGTATTACGACATTGTGCATCAGCAACCTCTTGAAGTCGAAGCAATTCAAGGCTTTATTTATCGACGTGCACGTGAACACAATCTTGACACCCCATATCTTGATACTATTTATAGCTTTTTACGCGCGTATCAACAAAATATGTAAGCTCATATATAATATAAAAAGACCTTAACGATGCATTTAGAACCACCTGTTCCTTATATCGCTAAGGTCTTTTAATTATATTAGACTATTCAGCTTCTCTAATTTCTTCTGCCACATCTTTATAGTCTATTTTCGCTTTAACAAACGTCTCGTTATTTACCGGGAAATGTTGTTGGAATGTTTCAAAGTTTTGTATCTCAACGACAACGTCATCCACTTCAAAGTCAAGAACATGTCCACCATAAGCTCTTTCATCATCCGCAAAATGTATATGAAAACCAGCAGATCCTACGCCATGAAATAATTCTGGTGTAAAAAATCCAACAATGGCACCACGAATATCTTGTCTTTTTTCCTCAGGTTGTCTGCGTGCTGAATCAATCAAACGTGTATATGGCGGTTGCTGAGCAGGCATCATTCGTACATGCATATGTTTAAATGTGCCATAAATTTTAACAGCCGAAAATAAATTCTCACTTAACATTTCATTTTTAATTTGTGCGAATACATCATCTTGTGATAATTGTTGCAATGGAAATGTCTTACTCGCTTTAAAATTAGTAATCGATGCATACGGTACTTTCTCATCGCCTTTTAATTCTATAAATTCTTTATGCTCGTTAGCATGATATGCCTTTCCGTCTAAAAATATTACTTCGCCATCAGACCCTGTTAACGTTGCAATCCCTAAATTCCCATGTTCTAACAATTCATTAATTGTAGCTGTGCCTTCTAGTAAGCCAGCCATTAACGTACCTAATGTACCATGTTGATACAAGACATTCGTCATTCCAAAACCATCTCCCTATAGTTATTCCTCGTTGTCATGCTCTACTTCGTGATTAATGCAGAACTACTTTCCTTTATACTCAATGACGCCTCAACATTTTTATTCATGTCACTAAATTTTCACGAGTCATAATACTTTATTCAATTATTATTTTACGCAAAAGTATTGCCTCTATCAATGCTTGCTAAAAAAATGGACCTATCAGTGCCACGTGTTACTGCAACACTAATAGATCCTCTTACCATTAATATATTTCTAATTAATACTTAAAATAGGCTTAGTCTTCTAATAAATATTTAATTGAATCAAATGTATCTTCTAATGTTTTAACAGATTTATCGAACAACGCTTGTTCTTCGGCACTTAATGGCATTTCATAAATTTTAACTGCGCCATGTTGGTTAACTAATGTTGGTACACCTAGGTAAACGCCTTTGTGACCACCATATTGACCATCTAATTGTATAGAAACATTTAAGACATTATTTTCATTATTTAAAATGGCTTTTGAAATGCGCATCAATGCTAATGCAATACCATAGTATGTTGACCCTTTAGCTTGGATAATTTCATAAGCAGCGTCACGTGTATTTACATAAATTTCTTCCGCTTTAGCTTCGCTACCAGTTTGTTCTTTTAATGTGTCATATACTGAAATACCTGCTACATTTGCTTGTGACCAAACTGCAAGTTCAGTATCACCATGCTCACCAATAATACTAGCGTCAACACTTGAAGGTGCAACACCAAGTTCTTGGCTAATTAAATATTGTAAACGTGCACTGTCCAATACAGTACCTGAACCGATAACACGCTCTGCTGGTAATCCAGTATATTCTTTTACAAATCTTGTTAAAATGTCTACAGGGTTTGCCGCGATTAAGAAATATCCATCAAAGCCACTATCCATAACACTCTTAACGATGCTCTTCATAATCTTAGTATTTTTTTCAACTAATTGTAAACGTGTTTCACCTGGCTTTTGAGGTGCACCAGCTGTAATAACAACTAAATCTGCATCTTTACAGTCTTCGTATTCACCTGCTTTCACATCAACTGGTGAAGGACTGTGGACTGTACCATGGTTTAAATCTTGAACATCTGCTTTTACTTTGTCTTTTGCAATGTCAATAATTACAAATTCATCAGCAACACCTTGCGTAACCATTGCAAAGGCATAGCTTGATCCTACAGATCCATCTCCGATTAATACAACCTTTTTACCAAATGTTTTCATAATTATGTCTCCTAACCTAATTGAATTTATTTTACACGTGACTACACGTAAAAATATCTATACTGAAATTAAAGATTAACAATTTTATTTTATTATAATATTATGCTACCAAATTACAAACATAAAACTGAGATGTAAGCGGAGTCAAATTACACTCTATCGCCAATAAATATTGATATCTCAAGCTTTAGCACGTAATTTGAAATTTGTGACAATTTTTAGCATTCTAAAATTGCGTAATGACGCTATTTAAAGCCTTTAACAAACTATTGACCTTTCTATTTTTTTCATTTTAAAAAGGATGGCTATTCGACTTAAATGACTTACTATATAACCTACTATTTTCCGCCTTACTCTCATCATATTTGATGCATCTTTTTATAGTCAAAGAATTACATTTCATACAAACTAGCCAATCAGACATAAACATGAAATTGATTTTAAAAATATAATGCGCAAAATTGTTAGAAAATTAGCAAAAATAGTACTTATTCATTTAATATCTGTTATAATCAGTTTTATCATTTAAAAAATCTATGGATGTTATCAAGACAAGTCATTAATACGTAACATAAAGTTGTGATTTTTCAGAATTTTTAGACAAAATGTTGATTATTTGTGCTATGATATAACATATTAAAAAACACCGTATAGAGTTGTTTATGAATGTTTGGGAGGAAAGTTTATGGGAAGTTTTTTCAATAAAATAGCACGAAAAGAGGATCCGGCTATCTATCAAAATAAAGATGGTCATTTAAAGCGTACACTTCGGGTGCGTGATTTCTTAGCTTTAGGTGTAGGAACAATTGTATCGACATCTATCTTTACGCTACCTGGCATTGTTGCTGCAGAACATGCAGGACCGGCCGTTGCGTTATCATTCTTACTCGCTGCTATTGTTGCTGGTTTAGTTGCATTTACTTATGCAGAAATGGCTGCCGCTATGCCATTTGCAGGTTCAGCCTATTCTTGGGTCAATGTATTATTTGGTGAATTTTTTGGATGGGTTGCCGGTTGGGCTCTATTAGCTGAATATTTTATCGCCGTAGCCTTTGTTGCATCAGGATTCTCAGCGAATTTACGCGGACTTGTGAAACCAATTGGCATCGAATTACCAGCAGCATTATCAAATCCATTTGGTACGAATGGCGGTTTTATCGATATTATTGCTGCTATCGTTATTTTATTAACTGCATTATTACTATCACGTGGTATGTCGGAAGCAGCACGTATGGAAAATATTTTAGTTATTTTAAAAGTATTAGCTATTATTTTATTTGTCATCGTAGGTTTAACAGCAATAAATGTTAGTAACTATGTGCCATTTATTCCAGAACACAAAGTAACTGCTACAGGTGACTTTGGTGGTTGGCAAGGCATATATGCTGGTGTTTCAATGATTTTCTTAGCGTATATCGGTTTCGATTCTATCGCAGCAAACTCAGCAGAAGCACTTGACCCTCAAAAGACAATGCCTAGAGGTATTCTTGGTTCTTTAAGTGTTGCTATCGTATTATTTATTGCTGTAGCACTTGTGTTAGTTGGTATGTTCCATTACTCACAATACGCAAACAATGCTGAACCTGTTGGTTGGGCTTTACGTCAAAGTGGTCATGGTGTTGTAGCAGCTATTGTTCAAGCTATCTCTGTTATCGGTATGTTTACAGCATTAATTGGTATGATGTTAGCAGGCTCACGTTTACTTTATTCATTTGGACGTGACGGCTTATTACCTTCATGGTTAAGCCATTTAAACGACAAACATTTACCTAATCGCGCACTAGTTATACTTACTATTATTGGTGTTTTAATTGGTTCTATGTTCCCATTCGCATTTTTAGCACAATTAATTTCAGCCGGTACACTTGTTGCATTTATGTTCGTTTCATTAGCAATGTATCGTTTGAGAAAGCGTGAAGGTAAAGATCTACCAATTCCTGCATTTAAATTACCTTTATATCCTGTGTTACCAGCAGTTACATTTGTTTTAGTATTGCTAGTATTCTGGGGATTAGGATTCGAAGCGAAATTATACACTTTAATTTGGTTTATTGTTGGTATCATTCTATATTTAAGTTATGGACTTAGACATTCTAAGAAAAATGACGTAGCTGAATACCACCCACCAAAATAAAAATCAAAAAAATCATTTCCCATCTGATTAACATCCAGATGTGGAAATGATTTTTTATTTTATATTAAGATAATCGCTATTACCAACCTTGTCCAGATATGTCATATTGATCTAAGTTACCTGCTTCCAAAGCAGTCAGTGCATCTTCTATAGTGTTTAACGCCGTGTCTAATTGCTCATATGTTATCACCAATGGCGGTTGGAATCGCAACACATTTCCTGCTACAGCTATAATAACTACGCCATGCTCAAAGCAGTAATTACAAATTTTAAGTGCCGCACTGGCATCACGTGTTTTGAATTTTTTGTCGGAAACAATATCAATACCAATGCTCAGACCTTTACCTCTAACATCGCCTACACTATTGTATTTAGATACCCATTGATCCATTCGTTTCCTAACATATTCCCCTTTTTCCGCACTAGTCTGAAGAAGCGACTGATCTTCAATCATTTGAATTGTGGCTAATGCAGCTTCACAACTAACTGGATTAGCACCTGTTGTAAATAAATGTGCTGGCGCTTCTAAACAATTCATAATCTCTTTGCGTCCAACAATTGCTGACATAGGCATACCACCTGCTAAGGATTTTCCAAAAGTGATTAAATCAGGCGTAAAATTAAAATGCGAGACTGAACTCCATGTACCTGTTCGCCCAAAACCTTGTTGAATATCATCGACAGCGATTAAAATACCATGTTCACGACAAATCTTTTCTAACGCTTCAAAATACCCTGGAACTGGTTCTAAAAGTCCACCATCGCCTTGTATCGTTTCAATAACAATACATGCTACTTCGTCAGCAGGTACATATTTCGCAAACATTTCTTTTAAGGGTGCTAAATATTCTTCTACTGAATTAGCTTGCGGCTGCTCGTACATACCACGATATTTATCTGGAAACGGAATATGATAAAAACCATTCAATAATGGACCATAATGTTTGCGCATATTTAAACTAATAGCTGACATAGACAACGAGCCAAAAGTTGAACCATGATATGCATTAGTGAAACTAATGATATAAGGGCGCCCTGTATATGCTCTGGCAAATTTAATGATGCCATCATTTGCGTCTGATCCGGTTAATCCGAAAGTCACTCTTTTTTCAAAATCTCCAGGTGCAATCTCACAAAGCTTCTTAGCTAAACGTACCAACGGTTCATGATACATATATGCTGGTGTATAATGAATAAATTTATCAACTTGTGCCTTTATCGCTTCTGTTACTTCTCTAGGTGCATGACCTACGTTTTGAGAACTCGCACTCGATAACAAATCGATATATGTCTTCCCCTCAATATCAACCAATGTTGCTCCATATCCATGATCAATCGCTAACGGATAATATTTAATACGTCCTGATTTCGCAAAATAATGTTCATCCTCTTGAATTAATTGATGTGCTTTACTCATATACATTCCCCTCCCATTGACAGTATTAATATGCAAGCAAAGTGGCCTCTCTTAAATCGATTATAAAATCCGATTTAAAATCCTGCTCAAATACCGTCATGCCTCTATGAATACTATCCAATATACTAATAAAATTCAGATTTGTAAATATATTCTGATAATTAAGAATTTTATATCAATCTACTTTGTTTATGCGCATAATTTTGTTCGATTAGGGAATTGTTTACTATATTTCATTTGACTCTGAGGTGATACGAATGCGTTTAAAAGTATTGTTCCATTTCATTGCTGCTATTTTCATATCATTCATGTTGCTATGGATGACCATGTTGTTTGACTTAATAAGCAATCAATCACATTTAAAAGCTTTATTATTGAATTTAGATTTTCTAATTCCTTCTGACAATACACCATATATTCTAGAAATAATATGTCACTTACTAATTGGTAGCGTCATTTATTTTGTATTTGTGTTGCTGTTTCATACTTCTAAAAGGCTTTACTATCTATGTTATATCCCTTTATTTTTCTTATTTATAGCATTGTATCCCTTTTTAGTATTTATTGCGCAACGTCCAATTTTTCAATTTAGTGTGACAGAATTAATCGGTTGGATTATTACACATATTTTCTTTATGTCATTAATAGCGTTAGTCATACCTAGAATAAAATAATATTTTTAATTAAACTGACAATTATTTTTCACATTTTATACACTTTTCAAGGTTTATGACTTGAGAAATGTTCTCATTTTTATCATACTGGAGGTGTATTGAAAAGTTAAGGAGTGGAAAGTATGAATAAAGAGCAATTAGAAAAAATGAAAAATGGAAAAGGCTTTATTGCCGCATTAGACCAAAGTGGTGGTAGTACACCAAAAGCACTTAAAGAATATGGTGTAAACGAAGATCAATATAGCAATGAAGACGAAATGTTCCAACTTGTTCACGATATGCGTACACGTGTGGTAACTTCACCTTCATTCTCACCAGATAAAATTTTGGGTGCTATTCTTTTCGAACAAACAATGGATCGCGAAGTAGAAGGCAAATACACTGCAGATTACTTAGCTGATAAAGGTGTTGTTCCGTTCTTAAAAGTAGACAAAGGTCTTGCTGAAGAGCAAAATGGTGTTCAATTAATGAAACCAATCGACAACTTAGACAGTTTATTAGACCGTGCAAACGAACGTCACATTTTTGGTACAAAAATGCGTTCTAACATTTTAGAATTAAATGAGCAAGGTATCAAAGACGTTGTTGAACAACAATTTGAAGTTGCTAAACAAATTATTGCTAAAGGTTTAGTTCCAATTATCGAACCAGAAGTTAATATTAATGCAAAAGATAAAGCTGAAATTGAAAAAGTATTAAAAGCTGAACTTAAAAAAGGTTTAGATAGCTTAAATGCTGATCAATTAGTAATGTTGAAATTAACAATTCCTACTGAACCAAACTTATACAAAGAGTTAGCTGAACATCCTAATGTTGTTCGTGTCGTTGTATTATCAGGTGGTTACAGCAGAGAAAAAGCAAATGAATTACTTAAAGATAACGATGAACTTATCGCAAGTTTCTCACGTGCATTAGCTAGTGATTTAAGAGCTGATCAATCTAAAGAAGAATTCGATAAAGCTTTAGGTGATGCTGTAGAATCAATTTACGATGCTTCTGTAAACAAAAACTAATTTATGCATTAAACGTATTTTTTGATATAAACTACTAAAAAGGACTCATACATGTGCTTTAATGGCATTGTGTATGAGTCTTTTTTGATTAAAGTTGATTTTGCCGTATGTATTAGATTACGTAAAAAAATCGGACAGCTGAAAAATCTTTAAGATTTCTCAGTTGTCCGATTTTAAATATAGCTATTAGAATTTAGTTTTCGTAGTAACCTAATTCTAAGTCTTTTGAAGTTTGTTTACGGATTTTTCTCATTAATTTTTCGTCTTCAATTAATGATTCACCGTATGATGGAATCATTTTCTTGATTTTAGGTGCCCATTCAGTTTTGTATTCAGGGAAGTTACGTTCTAATACTTCTAACGCAACTGAAACTGAAGTTGAAGCCCCTGGTGATTCACCTAATAATGCGATTACAGTGTGGTCTTGTGAGTTAACCACTTCTGTACCGAATTGGATGAATCCTTTACCGTGTTCAGGTGTATCTTTGATAACTTGTACACGTTTACCAGCAGTGTATAATTGCCAATCTTCATTACGTGCTTCTGGATAGAAAGTACGTAAGTGGTTCATACAACCTTCTTTTGTCATAATCACTTGGTCAAATGAGTATTTAATTAAAGGTAAGTTTTTAACTGCTGCTGCTAATAAAGTTGTAATGTTGTATGTTTTAACAGACTTGAATAAATCTAAGTTAGAACCATTTTTCAAGAATTTAGGTCCAACATTAGCAAATGGTCCAAATAATAATGTTCTTTGACCATCAATGTAACGCGTATCTAAATGAGGTACAGTCATTGGTGGTGTACCAGGTGGCTCTTTACCATAAACTTTGGCATCGTGTTGTTCAATAACTTGTGGGTTTGTACAAGCTAAGAATTGACCACTGATAGGGAATCCACCTAAATGTTTACTTTCAGGGATACCTGTTTTTTGTAATAATGGAATTGCTCCACCGCCAGCACCGATGAATACATAGTCAGTTACTTGTTTGAATTTCTCACCAGTTAGGCGATTTTTAACAGTAACTTCCCATTGCCCATTTGATAATTGTTCAAAATCAACAACTTCATGGTTAAATTGCACTGTAGCATTTGGATGTGCTTCAATGCTTTTAGCCATTTTACGTGTTAATTCACCGAAGTTTACATCTGTACCTTCGTCAATTTTACTTGCCGCCATGATACCAGGGTTATCTTCACGGCCTTTCATCATCAATGGAATCCATTTTTTCATTACTTCGATGTCCTCAGTATATTCGATATTATCGAACATAGGGAAAGCTTTCATCGCTTCGTAACGATCTTTTAAGAATTTAACATTGTTTTTACCTCTAACATAACTGATGTGTGGTAATGGATTGATAAATTCTCTTGGGTTCTCGATGCTACCGCTTTTCACTAAGTGACCCCAGAATTGTTTTGAAATCTCAAACTCTTCGTTAATCACTTTCGCTTTTTCGATGTCGATAGAACCATCAGGTTGTAAAACTGTGTAGTTCAACTCACATAATGCTGCATGACCCGTACCAGCATTATTTCTTTCGTTTGAACTTTCGATTGCAGGACGATCCAAGCGTTCGTAAACGTGGATATTCCAGTCTGGCTCAATTTCTTTTAACATTGAACCAAATGTTGTGCTAAGTACACCGGCTCCAATTAAAACGATGTCTTTACTATTAGACTTAGCCATTGGTTTCACCTCTCCAAAAATTGTAAATGTGTATCATCAATATGAAAGTTACATAAAACTGACATATTTCTTTAAAATATCAACGCCATAGATAACTTCCTGTTTTAATTGATACGCTGTAACAAAATACTATAGTTAGTGCTTACATGTATATGTTAAAGCAAGCAGTGGTAAATGTAAATTATAATTATTCATTAACTTTGCAATATATTAAATCTTTTATTCATAGAAGATAAATATCAAATCGATCATAATTATTTGACAACAAATAGCTAACGATTGTTTTAATCTACATTTGGATTATAGCATTTTAAACCTATACTCTATTTTGATACAATATAAGTGTAAAATCAATCATAAAAAGGAGATTCAATATCTGCATCCAAGAAAAACATCACAATTACCTTTAATATTGAAAACTATTTTGAATCTTTCACTTATAGGCATTGTGATTATCGTTTTTACACATGCTGAGTTTAAGTTTAATGCCGGTGATAGTAATGTGTTTTTATTAACATGGGATATTCGAGGTTTAACATCTTATATTTTCTCATTCTTAATACTGGTTGCGCTTGTTTCTAAACTAATTTTAATATTTATAACTAGACGACAAAGAACATCATAAATAAACAAGCAGTCCAGTGCGTATCATCATACCTTACGCATTGGACTGCTTTGCTATGTTTATTGATTGCTATCTTTTTGTTGTTGCCATTTTTCTATTTCAGAATCTCGTAGTTCAACACGACGAATTTTACCTGAGTTTGTTTTTGGTAAGTCGTCAACGAATTCAATCTCTCTCGGATATTTATATGGTGCAACTTCATTTTTAACAAATTGTTGTAGTTCTTTAACTAACGTATCATCACCCGCAGTATGGTCCTGTAAAATAACGAATGCTTTAACAATATTTCCTCGTATATCATGAGGTTTTGCTACTACAGCACATTCTTTAACGGCTGGATGATTCGTTAACGCATCTTCAACTTCAAAAGGCCCAATCGTATAGCCTGAACTAATAATAATGTCATCTCGACGTCCTTCAAACCAGAAATAACCATCATCATCTACATGAGCTAAGTCACCAGTGATGTAGTATTTACCTGTTTGCGCTTTCGCCGTACGTTCTGGCTCTTTATAATACCCTTTGAAAAGTGCTGGCAAATCAAGTGGTACTGCAATATTCCCTTTCGTATTAGCAGGTACGCTATTCCCCTCATCATCTACTACAGTGACCGAACTACCCGGAATGCCTTTACCCATTGATCCAATCCTCTGTGGTGTATCTTTTAAAAAGCCTATAAGCAAGGTACTTTCAGTCTGGCCATATCCATCTCTTACAGTTAAATTAAAGTATTTCTTGAATTGTTCAACTACTTCTCGATTTAGTGGCTCACCTGCAGAAACGGCACTATGTAAATGCGTTAAGTCATAATCATTTAAGTTCTGTAATTTAGCCATCATACGATATTCTGTCGGTGTACAACATAAAACATTAATTTGATATTTTTGAAGCAATTCTAAGTATGTTTCAGGACTGAACCTTCCATTAAATACAAAAGCAGTTGCACCTGAACCTAATACAGATAAGAAAGGACTCCATACCCATTTTTGCCAACCTGGTGCTGCTGTTGCCCAAACTAAGTCATCTTCATTAATACATAACCAATGTTTTGGTGCCATTTGTAAATGTGCAAATCCCCATCCATGACAATGTGTAACGGCTTTAGGATTGCCAGTTGTACCAGATGTATATGACAGAATCGCCATATCATCACGCGTCATATCTGCCATTTCTAGTTTGTTACTTGCGTTTTCTTTTTCAGCTTCAAGTGAAATCCATCCATCTTTTTGACCGGCAATAACAAATTTAGTTAACGCATCATATTCTTTAATTTTTTCAAATTCAACTGTGAATGGCTCTAGTGCAATAACTGCATTAATTTCACCATGTGTGATACGGTATTGTAAATCTTTAGTTCTTAGCATTTCAGAACATGGAATGATTGCAACACCTAATTTTAAAGCAGCAATATATAATTCATACGTCGCAATAGATCGTGGCATCATAATGAGTACTTTATCGCCTTTAGATAAACCGTGCGATGCTAAAACATTACCTACTTTATTAGACTGTTCAATGAGCTGTTGGTAAGTGACTGATATATCTTCGCCTTCAGTATTATGATATAAAATTGCCTTTTTATCTGGTATGTGGCTATATTTTTCGATTTCCGAAATAATGTTATATTTTTCAGGCGCGAATAGAGCTGACTTTTGCATAACTAACTTCCTTTCATACATCCACTTTTCCTGTGATGAACATTGTAATTTTATAAATGAATTATATATATCATACGCCTATCTTTACAGAATTTTCAATTAAATAGGGTTAAATACCAAAGTCCTCGACACTACACTTTGACATGACGTAGCATTCAAGGACTTTCAAATGATTGAGGGTTGATATCTCGGGCTAGACCATATCAGCTAATTCAATACGAATATTGTATGATAATTCACGATTAATTATTTTTACATCTGCACCTTTCGAAGTGCCACGATGCTTGTGTGTATGCTTGTACTCAGCTGAATTTTGCCAATGATAAAATGCTTGCCTATTTTCCCACAGCGTAATAATGATATAGTGTCTACCAGCTGTTCTAGGTCTTAAAAACCTTAATGCTTTAAATCCATCAACGTTTTTTAAATGCTTATTACGTCGCAAAAATTTTTGCTCGAATGTTTCTTCTTGTCCTTCGTTAATATATAAATGATTTAACACACATAATGAATCATTTGATAAATCATTTATCGCTTCTAGCACATCGTAATATGCAGTGTCATTATTTTTTTGTATTGTGAGACAATCATCCAGTTCTTCTATTACATAACTTCTATATTCATCATAAATGTTCATAATAAATGCCTTCATTTCATTTATATTTTTGGTCATATTACTTTATATCTATTACTAATTCATTCCCGTATTTATTAATTACAATCATAGTTTGGCTTCTTTTTAAAAGATAAGACTTTGTAAAAAGTATTAATATTTCATGCAAATGGGGACAGGAGTCGCCCACTATTTTTGTGTCTTCAATTTCATGATCATTATTTAACATTAGTCATGAAAATAGCCGACAACTTCATCTGTGAAATCACCGGCCTTTTATTTTAGCTAACTTTATTTCTGATTTTACGATTTTAATTGATCATACAGAGAAAGTGATCTTTTTACAATTTCTAAAAACTCATGATCTATATTGGACATTTGATGAAAATAAGACAAAATGTTTTCTGTTAGCTTCTCTTGTTTTGGGAATGAATCATCTTCTTTAATCCAAATCGCTAATTCGCCTAATGGTGTTTTATCATCTTTAAATGTTTGTATATATTCGTAAAAGCTCATAGTATTCCTTCTCTCAATTTACTTATATAAATCCTACCACGAAAGCTTTCAAGAAAACACAATTAAATGTCTATTTAGTGAACTTTTTAAGGTTGTGCACTCTTTTAATGTCTGCCAATTAGGTCAATTAATCATCACAATGTACAATTAACTCTATTTTCAGTTCATATACTCACACACCGTTTTTGAACAACACATTAACTTCTCATTTAGATAAAACGCAAAAAAGCCTGGCACCAATACAATAGATGCCAGACTAAGAGTCTACTATATAAATTTATTTAGCGTATGGTTTTACTTCGATTGCACCTTCATTTTCATCATGAACACCATGCTTATAATAATCAATATATTGTGGCTCTAAAGGCTTTCTGCCACGTATAATGTCTGCTGCTTTTTCAGCTAACATTAAAACAGGTGCGTGTATATTGCCATTTGTCGTACGTGGCATAGCGGATGCATCAACTACACGTAAATTTTCCATACCGTGGACTTTCATTGTTAACGGGTCAACTACTGCCATTGGATCTGAAGCAGGACCCATTTTAGCACTACAAGATGGGTGTAATGCTGTTTCACCATCTCTACGAACCCAATCAAGAATTTCTTCGTCTGTTTGCACTTCTGGTCCTGGTGAAATTTCTCCACCATTGAATGGATCCATTGCTTTTTGAGATAAGATATTTCTTGCTACACGAATTGCTTCTACCCATTCTTTTTTATCTTCTTCTGTTGATAAATAATTAAAGCGGATACTTGGTTTTTCGAATGGATCTTTAGATTTGATTTTCAAGCTACCACGAGAGTTTGAATACATTGGTCCTACGTGAACTTGATAACCATGTGCGACCGCTGCCTTTTGACCATCATATCTTACAGCTATTGGTAAGAAATGGAACATTAAGTTAGGATAATCAACTTCGTTATTTGAACGTACAAATCCGCCACCTTCAAAATGGTTAGATGCTGCTGCACCTGTACGTGTGAAAATCCATTGTAAACCAATAAATGGCATGCGCTTGATATCTAAGCTTGGCTGTAATGATACAGGTTCCTTACATTTATGTTGTATGTATACCTCTAAGTGATCTTCAAAGTTTTCACCCACACCAGGTAAATGAACACGTGGCTCAATGCCTTTTGATTTTAGGAACTCTGAATCACCGATACCAGATAATTGCAGTAATTGTGGCGTATTGAATGCCCCACCAGACAAAATGACTTCATTAGCATCGATGGTATGTAATTTGCCATTTTTCTTATACGTAACACCAGTTGCTCTTCTACCTTCATAATGAATTTCAGTTACAAAGGCACGTGTTTCAACGGTTAAGTTTTTACGCTTCATAGCTGGATGTAAATATGCTCTTGAAGCTGACATTCGGCGACCACGATGTACTTGACTATCGAACGGTCCAAAACCTTCTTGTCTAAATCCATTCACATCAGGTGTTTTATGATAGCCTGCTTCAACACCTGCATCAAAGAATGACTGGAATAAAGGATTCGTTGCTGGCCCTCGTTTTAACTTAATTGGTCCATCATGGCCTCTAAATTTATCATAAGGCGCTGCACCGTATGTTTTTTCTAATTTTTTAAAATACGGTAAACAGTGCGCAAAATCCCAAGTTTCCATACCTTCTGGTTCTGCCCAGCCTTCATAGTCCATTGGATTACCACGTTGGTAAATCATGCCATTAATCGAACTTGATCCACCTAAAACTTTACCTCGGGCATGTGCTACTTTACGACCGCCCATATGTGGTTCTTCATCTGTTGAATAAATCCAATCGTAAAATTTATTGCCTGAAGGGAACATTAACGCAGCAGGCATTTGGATAAATAAATCCCAAAAATAATCACTGCGACCCGCTTCTAATACTAAGACTTCTTTATCTTTATCTTCACTCAGACGATTACCTAGTACAGAACCTGCACTGCCTCCTCCAATGATGACATAATCATATGATTTATTTTTGTTACTCATCGTTATGACCTCCAAAGTTTGTTGTATTTCAAAGTGAGTATTGCATGAAATATTTGTTAGTGGCTGATTGGTTATCGTTGAATTACTAAACTTAGCTAACCAAAACACTCGCTTTTCCTTTTACGATTGTTACTAAAAGTCATGAAATAATCTATGATTCATTTTGCGTTTAGTCCAAATTATCAATCAACATTTCGCCACTTATACAAAACAAAGTGAGTGTCTTGTGTTCTTACAATGGCACTCACCTTATCTAATTTTTATTTGCTAAACCAATTCACTAATTGTGGATTTGTATTTGTTAAAATGTGTTTTGAAACAAGGTACTCTTCTAAGCCTTCTTTGCCTAATTCTCTACCGATACCTGATTGTTTGTATCCACCCCATGGCGCTTGTGCAAAATATGGATGAAAATCATTAATCCACACCGTTCCAAGTTTCAACTTGTTAGCAACGCGTTGTGCTTTTCCAATATCTTTAGAAAATACAGCACCTGCTAAACCATATATAGAATCATTCGCTAATTGAATCGCTTCTTGTTCAGTTTCAAAGCCTTCTACAGTAACGACAGGTCCGAAAACCTCTTCTTGTACAATACGCATTGACGTATCACAATTTGTAATGACTGTTGGCTCGAAGAATAGACCATCTTTTAAATCGTCTCTATCTGGACGTTTACCACCAACAGCAATTGTTGCGCCTTCTGCTTTAGCTACATCCATATAAGATTCGATCTTATTACGATGTTCTGTTGAAATCACTGGTCCCATTTCAGTATCAGCATCAAAACCATTACCTAATTTGATTTTTTTCACGCGATCAATAAGTGCTTGCTCAAATTTGTCTTTAATACTGTT
>NZ_JACVZN010000026.1:0-40860 GCF_017151895.1 Staphylococcus sp. EG-SA-15
TTTTCGCTGGCACCCGGCTTTTCAAAACTTTTGTTTATTGGGTTACTACGAGTAGCTTCTTGTTTTTTGTTTTTATCCGCCATAAAATTCTCACCACCATTCAACGTCTACACTTGTAGGCGTTTTTGAATTTTTTTTAATCCTTTTTCTCGTTACGCTATATAGGTACTTTTAATCGTAATTAAAGCCAAGTTTATTTAAAATCTCTAAATAATCTGACGACTTTGCCCGTAATGTTTACGTCATTTATTTTTGACATTGGGTAGCTTCTATCTTTAATGGTAACGTAATTAGATAATCGCTTTAGGGTAAATGTGTCATCTGAGTTAAATATAATTTCACAAAAATATTCATCAGTCGCAGTTCCGTTTTCAGGACAGTAAACAGTAATTATATCTCTGTCAAAGATAAAGTCCATTACATCATCATCCTGATCTAAAATGTAGCAAACAGTCATATCTTCATTTTCAACTCTTCTTGCGCTATTTATAGTAGTTATTGGTTGTGCAACTAATTTGCCTTTTGCCTCTGTGTATCTTTTTGGAAATTCCACATAATTCATTAAATCGATTGTTTTATTTGTTTCCATATTAGCTCTTCTTTCTTATATTGTTTTATTAGTTAATATTGGCTCCTGGTACTGCGCTAGCACCAGCTCTTGCTTCGTCTTCTTTTCCTTTTTTGTACTCTTCAAAAGCTTTAGCCTGTTCATCTTTAGTCCAGCCAGGCGAAACGACATACTCATCATTTAAATTAGTATTTTGTGAATCGTTTTTATTTATATTTGCAGGAGTATTATTAGATGGATCTGAATTATTATTAAGTTGATTGTTTTGTGATTGGTTTTGATTGTTTGAATTATTTTGTATGCTATTATTAGGTGGATTTTTATCTTCAACTTTTTTCATTTTTTCTTGTTGCTTTTTTGGTTCGCTATCTTTATGTTTTTGTGTATGAGACTTTTTATTTTCTTCTTTTTTTGGTTTTTCTTTTTCACCACAAGCTGTTAAAGCTAAAGTACTTACTAGTAATAATCCAATTATTTTCCTCATATACATTTCTCCTTTTTTATATCTCTTTGTATCGATAAACTCTCAATGGCTCAAATGTAATTGAGTATTCGCCGTAGTGAGTCCCAATACCATATATCTTTTTATATTGTTCTATTGCTTCTAATATGTATTCTTCACTCAATTGCAGATACTCAGACAACTCATACAAGTTACGTACACCATAATTGTAAGCTTCCACAATTTCGCGTAACGGGACTGCTGAGATAAAGCCGTGTCGCCTTGCGTAATTTTCGAACTTGCGATTGTTGAATTTCGAGTAATCGGCTATATCACCGTATGTAAGTTTATTATGTGCTAATTCTTCAAAGAGAATTCCTGCCTTTTCTCTATCTGATAAGCCACGCTTTATTAAAATTAAATCTCCTAACCATACCCCATCCAAATTATCTGGAAGCACATCAGCCTCTCTTATTTCAATATAATCATGTTGTATTAAAGTTTCTTCATATAATCCCATCTGATACATCCTTTACTTACGTTTACTTCTTATATAATCTGCATAATCTAAAACTCTTTGCCATTCATCATCTGTCAATTCTCCTTCAAGGTGAGCTGCACGATGTTGTACTTCGTTTTCTGGTTGTCTATTTTTTAATAGTAAATATTCTGGGGTAACTTTCAATGCATTGGCAATTTCAGCTATATCCTCCATAGGTATTTTTCTGCTACCGTTTTCGTATCGGGATAAGGTAGATTTATTGACACCTATCTTAGTTGCAAAATCAGTTAAATTCACATTATTTTCTTTTCGTAGTTGTTTGATTAATTTACCTATTTCCGCTGAAGTTCTCATTTCAAATTTACCTCCGTTTTATTTATAACAGTATAATAACACTTTTCCATATAGGAAACAACTAGCATTTTAAAAGAATAAAAAATATTTTTCGAGATTTTTGTTGACAATTAGGAAACTTAAGTTTAATATTGAGTTAACTTCAAAAAACGGAGGTGAGCAAATGTATGAGTTCAATGTCAAAAGAATGAAAGCTGAGCGCATTGCTAAAGGCATTTCGATTTCTGATATGGCAAAAAAATTAGGAATGACACCAGGAACTTATTCAAAAAAAGAAAACGGACATATTAGAATTAATGTTGACGATTTAGCAAAAGTAATTGAAGTGTTAGAATTACCACAAGATAAGTGCGGTATTTTTTTTACTTACAGAGTTTCCAAAATGTCAACAAAACAAAAACAAACATCTTAAAAGGAGGAATAACAAATGAACATTCAAGAAGCAACTAAGATAGCTACAAAAAATCTTGTCTCTATGACACGGAAAGATTGGAAAGAAAGTCATCGAACTAAGATATTACCAACAAATGATAGTTTTTTACAATGCATCATTTCAAATAGCGATGGGACAAACCTTATCAGATATTGGCAACCTTCAGCCGATGACCTCATGGCAAATGATTGGGAAGTTATAAACCCAACTAGAGACCAGGAATTATTGAAGCAATTTTAGAAATGCTATCAATGATACTTTTTAAATTGTTTTTAAACTCATTTTCAAAGTAAACAACAGTCTTGTCTGAAATTGTTACATGATAAATAGTGTTACTAGCATACACGCCGTTTAGGAACCCAGAGTTTTTAAGTTTATTTAAATCGTATTTTACATCTTCGAAATGTAGTTTTTGAAAATACTTTGTATGTATATCTTTAGCACTTCCAAAATTATTGCAGGTTAATTTAACCGAACCTAACTTTACACATTCTAAATAATCTTTGTAGAGTACGGACAAGATATATTGTTGGTCTTTAGTAAGTGTATCAAATTCATCAGATATCAAGGGCATGTTATCACCTCCTTAGGTTGATAACAACATTATACACGAAAGGTGGAACAACAAATGAACAAAAAATCAGAAGGGTTAGACATCAGAATACCAAGGGTTTTCAGAAGAGATCACGCGCCAGTAGAATCTTTAACAGAAAATGAACGTCGACTAAGAAAGGAAATATTAGAAAGTATTAAAAAAGGTTATTACAGCTACTTAGAAATAAACAAAGTCTTCTATGCATTAGATAGAGAACTTCAATACAGAGCGAATAATAACAAACTTTAACATTTATCTAAAGGAGTGATAGAGATGCCAAAAATCATAATACCACCAACACCAGAAAACACATATCGAGGCGAAGAAAAATTTGTGAAAAAGTTATACGCAACACCTACACAAATCCATCAATTGTTTGGAGTATGTAGAAGTACAGTATACAACTGGTTGAAATATTACCGTGAAGATAATTTAGGTGTAGAAAATTTATACATTGATTATTCAGCAACGGGAACATTGATTAATATTTCTAAATTAGAAGAGTATTTGATCAGAAAGCATAAAAAATGGTATTAGGAGGATTATCAAATGAGCGACACATATAAAAGCTACCTATTAGCAGTGTTGTGCTTCACGGTCTTAGCGATTGTACTCATGCCGTTTCTATACTTCACTACAGCATGGTCAATTGCGGGATTCGCAAGTATCGCAACATTCATATTTTATAAGGAATACTTTTATGGAGAATAAAAAAAACTGCTACTTGTTGGAGCAAGTAACAGTGCAAGATGAGCAATTGTCTTAAATAATTATATAAGGAGTTATTAATATGACCTTACAACAAAAAATACTATCACATTTTGCAACATATGACAATTTCAATTCTGATGATGTTGTTGAAGTTTTTGGGATATCTAAAACACATGCAAAATCCACACTTTCAAGACTTAAGAAAAAAGGAAAGATTGAATTGGAAAGTTGGGGTATCTGGCGTGTTGTTGAACCGCAGTTACATTTAACTGTTGTAGAACGTAAGAAAGAGATATTAGAAGAACAATTCGAGTTATTGGCAAGATTAAACGAACAAAGTGATGACCCTAGAGAAATAGAAGAACGTATCAAGTTAATGATTCGTCTAGCTAACCAATTTTAAGGAGGAGTTAATCAATGGCAGTATTAGAAGATATTTTTGAAGAATTAAAACTATTAAATAAGAATTTACGTGTGTTAAATACTGAACTATCAACTGTAGATTCATCAATCGTACAAGAGAAAGTTAAAGAAGCACCAATGCCAAAAGAAGAAACAGCTCAACTGGAAACAATTGAAGAAGTTAAGGAAACGTCTACTGATTTAACTAAAGATTATATTTTATCAGTAGGAAAAGAGTTCCTTAAAAAAGCAGATACTTCTGATAAGAAAGAATTTAGAAATAAACTTAACGAACTTGGTGCGGATAAGCTATCTACTATCAAAGAAGAACATTATGAAAAAATTGTTGATTTCATGGAAGCGAGAATTAATGCATGAAGCTAGATCACTCAAATAGAGCTCATGCAAAGCTTAGTGCAAGTGGAGCAAAACAATGGCTAAACTGTCCACCGAGTATTAAGGCAAGTGAAGGTATTGCAGATAAAAGTTCAGTTTTTGCTGAAAAAGGTACATTCGCTCATGAGTTAAGTGAGTTATATTTCAGTCTTAAATATGAAGGCCTAACACAGTTTGAGTTTAATAAAGCTTTTCAAAATTATAAGCGAAATCAATATTACAGTGAAGAGTTGCGCGAATATGTTGAAGAGTACGTAGCTAATGTAGAAGAAAAGTATAACGAGGCTTTGAGTAGAGATGACGATGTAATAGCTTTATTTGAAACAAAATTGGATTTAGGTAAATACGTCCCTGAATCTTTTGGTACTGGTGATGTCATTATATTTTCAGGTGGTGTACTTGAAATTATTGACCTTAAATACGGTAAAGGCATTGAAGTTTCAGCTATAGATAATCCTCAACTTAGATTATATGGCTTGGGCGCATATGAACTGCTTAGTTTAATGTATGACATTCATACAGTTCGCATGACTATCATACAACCACGAATAGATAACTTTTCTACTGAAGAGTTACCAATATCAAGATTACTTCAATGGGGAACCGATTTTGTTAAACCATTAGCCAGACTTGCTTATAACGGTGAAGGTGAGTTTAAAGCAGGTAGTCATTGTAGATTCTGTAAGATAAAGCATTCATGTAGAACACGTGCAGAATACATGCAAAATGTGCCTCAAAAGCCACCACATTTGTTGAGTGATGAAGAGATTGCAGAACTTTTATATAAACTGCCTGACATCAAAAAATGGGCTGATGAAGTAGAAAAATATGCACTAGATCAAGCGAAAGAAAATGATAAAAACTATCCTGGTTGGAAGCTTGTAGAAGGTCGCTCGCGAAGAATGATAACTGATACAAATGCAACGCTTGAAAAGTTAGTTGAAGCGGGTTATAAACCTGAAGATATTACAGAAACCAAGTTACTTAGCATTACGAATTTAGAAAAATTAATCGGCAAAAAAGCATTTTCTAAAATTGCAGAAGGCTTTATAGAAAAGCCACAAGGTAAATTAACACTTGCTACCGAGTCTGATAAACGACCAGCTATAAAGCAATCTGCTGAAGATGATTTTGACAAACTATAAAAATTAAAAAGGACGGTATATAAACATGAAAGCAAAAGTATTAAATAAAACTAAAGTGATTACAGGAAAAGTAAGAGCATCATATGCACATATTTTTGAACCTCACAGTATGCAAGAAGGGCAAGAAGCAAAGTATTCAATCAGTTTAATCATTCCTAAATCAGATACAAGTACGATAAAAGCCATTGAACAAGCTATAGAAGCTGCTAAAGAAGAAGGAAAAGTTAGTAAGTTTGGAGGCAAAGTTCCTGCAAATCTGAAACTTCCATTACGTGATGGAGATACTGAAAGAGAAGATGATGTGAATTATCAAGACGCTTATTTTATTAACGCATCAAGCAAACAAGCACCTGGTATTATTGACCAAAACAAAATTAGATTAACGGATTCTGGAACTATTGTAAGTGGTGACTATATTAGAGCTTCAATCAATTTATTTCCATTCAACACAAATGGTAATAAGGGTATCGCAGTTGGATTGAACAACATTCAACTTGTAGAAAAAGGCGAACCTCTTGGCGGTGCAAGTGCAGCAGAAGATGATTTTGATGAATTAGACACTGATGATGAGGATTTCTTATAAGTCAATAGGTGGGGTTTTTAGCCCCACTTTAATTTTAAAGAAATTGAGGTGTCAAGAATTTGAAATTTATGAATATAGATATTGAAACATACAGCAGTAACGATATTTCGAAATGTGGTGCCTATAAATACACAGAAGCTGAAGATTTCGAAATTTTAATTATAGCTTATTCGATAGATGGTGGAGCGATTAGTGCGATTGACATGACTAAAGTAGATAATGAGCCTTTCCACGCTGATTATGAGACGTTTAAAATTGCTCTATTTGACCCTGCTGTAAAAAAGTATGCATTCAATGCTAATTTCGAAAGAACTTGTCTTGCTAAACATTTTAATAAACAGATGCCACCTGAAGAATGGATTTGCACAATGGTTAATTCAATGCGTATTGGCTTACCTGCTTCGCTTGATAAAGTTGGAGAAGTTTTAAGACTACAAAGCCAAAAAGATAAAGCAGGTAAAAATTTAATTCGTTATTTCTCTATACCTTGTAAACCAACAAAAGTTAATGGAGGAAGAACAAGAAACCTACCTGAACATGATCTTGAAAAATGGCAACAATTTATAGATTACTGTATTCGAGATGTAGAAGTAGAAATGGCGATTGCTAATAAAATTAAAGACTTTCCAGTAACTGCAATTGAACAAACATATTGGGTTTTTGACCAACATATAAACGACAGAGGTATTAAGCTTTCTAAATCATTGATGTTAGGAGCTAATGTGCTCGATAAGCAGAGTAAAGAAGAATTGCTTAAACAAGCTAAACATATAACAGGTTTAGAAAATCCTAATAGTCCTACACAGTTATTGGCTTGGTTAAAAGATGAACAAGGATTAGATATACCTAATTTACAAAAGAAAACGGTTCAGGAGTACTTAAAAGAAGCAACAGGAAAAGCTAAAAAAATGCTAGAAATTAGATTGCAAATGTCTAAAACCAGTGTGAAAAAATACAACAAAATGCATGACATGATGTGCAGTGATGAACGGGTAAGAGGTCTGTTTCAATTTTACGGTGCCGGTACTGGAAGATGGGCAGGTAGAGGTGTACAACTTCAGAATTTAACAAAGCATTATATTTCAGATACTGAATTAGAAATAGCAAGAGATCTTATTAAAGAACAACGTTTTGATGATTTAGATTTATTACTCAATGTTCATCCTCAAGACTTATTAAGTCAATTAGTTAGGACGACATTTACTGCTGAAGAAGGTAATGAACTAGCAGTAAGTGATTTTTCTGCAATAGAGGCAAGAGTCATAGCATGGTATGCAAAAGAACAATGGCGTTTAGATGTATTCAACACACACGGAAAGATATATGAAGCATCGGCTTCTCAAATGTTTAATGTACCGGTAGAAAGCATAACTAAAGGCGACCCTCTCAGACAAAAAGGAAAAGTGTCCGAATTAGCTTTAGGCTATCAAGGTGGCGCTGGAGCTTTAAAAGCAATGGGTGCATTGGAAATGGGCATTGAAGAAAACGAGTTACAAGGTTTAGTTGATAGTTGGCGTAACGCAAATCCTAACATAGTTAATTTTTGGAAGGCTTGCCAAGAGGCTGCAATTAATACTGTAAAATCCCGAAAGACGCATCATACACATGGACTTAGATTTTATATGAAAAAAGGTTTTCTAATGATTGAACTGCCTAGTGGAAGAGCTTTAGCTTATCCAAAAGCTTTAGTTGGTGAAAATAGTTGGGGTAGTCAAGTTGTTGAATTTATGGGGTTAGATCTTAACCGTAAATGGTCAAAGTTAAAAACGTATGGTGGGAAGTTAGTCGAGAATATTGTTCAAGCAACTGCAAGGGATTTACTTGCGATTTCTATAGCAAGGCTTGAAGCATTAGGTTTTAAAATAGTTGGCCATGTCCATGATGAAGTAATTGTAGAAATACCTAGAGGTTCAAATGGACTTAAGGAAATCGAAACTATCATGAATAAGCCTGTTGATTGGGCAAAAGGATTGAATTTGAATAGTGACGGGTTTACTTCTCCGTTTTATATGAAGGATTAGGAGTGTGATTGCATGCAACATCAAGCTTATATCAATGCTTCTGTTGACATTAGAATTCCTACAGAAGTCGAAAGTGTTAATTACAATCAGATTGATAAAGAAAAAGAAAATTTGGCGGACTATTTATTTAATAATCCAGGTGAACTATTAAAATATAACGTTATAAATATCAAGGTTTTAGATTTAGAGGTGGAATGATGGCTAGAAGAAAAGTTATAAGAGTGCGTATCAAAGGAAAACTAATGACATTGAGAGAAGTTTCAGAAAAATATCACATATCTCCAGAACTTCTTAGATATAGATACAAACATAAAATGCGCGGCGATGAATTATTGTGTGGAAGAAAAGACTCAAAATCTAAAGATGAAGTTGAATATATGCAGAGTCAAATAAAAGATGAAGAAAAAGGGAGAGAAAAAATCAGAAAAAAAGCGATTTTGAACCGATACCAACGAAATGTGAGAGCGGAATATGAACAGGAAAGAAAGAGAAGATTAAGACCATGGCTTTATGATGGAACGCCACAAAAACATTCACGTGATCCGTACTGGTTCGATGTCACTTATAACCAAATGTTCAAGAAATGGAGTGAAGCATAATGAGCGTAATCAGTAACAGAAAAGTAGATATGAACGAAGCGCAAGACAATGTTAAGCAACCAGCGCACTACACATACGGCGACATTGAAATTATAGATTTTATCGAACAGGTTACGGCACAGTATCCACCTCAACTAGCATTCGCAATAGGTAATGCAATCAAATACTTGTCTAGAGCACCGTTAAAGAATGGTCATGAGGATTTAGCAAAGGCGAAGTTTTACGTCCAAAGAGCTTTTGACTTGTGGGAGGGTTAACGATGGCAACCCAAAGACAAGTTGAATATGTGATGTCATTACAGGAGCAACTGGAATTAGAAGACTGCGAAAAATATACAGACGAACAAGTTAAAGCAATGAGTCATAAAGAAGTTAGCAATGTGATTGAAAACTATAAGGCAAGCATAAGTAATGAAGAGCTATACGACGAATGCATGTCGTTTGGTCTGCCTAATTGTTAAAAGGAGTGATGACCATGACAGATAGCGCGCGTAAAGAATACCTAAATCAATTCTTTGGATCTAAGAGATATCTGTATCAGGATAACGAACGAGTGGCACATATCCATGTAGTAAACGGCACTTATTACTTTCACGGACATATCGTACCAGGTTGGCAAGGTGTGAAAAAGACATTTGATACAGCGGAAGAGCTTGAAACATATATAAAGCAACATGGTTTGGAATACGAGGAGCAGAAGCAACTAACTTTATTTTAGAGGAGATGGAAATGATGAATGCTGAAAAGCATATGCAAATGATGCAAATGTTACAAAATTGTGTGATTGATAAGTATGTATCACACGACGAATACGAAGAGTTAATTGCCATAGATAAGCATGGTAATAAAATGTTTATTAAATTTTATCCGAATACGGAGGATGACACAAATGGATAACCGTGAACAAATAGAACAATCCGTTATAAGTGCTAGTGCGTATAACGGCAATGACACAGAGGGATTGCTAAAAGAGATTGAAGACGTGTATAAGAAAGCGCAAGCGTTTGATGAAATTCGCGAAGCTATTAATGCGCAATGGGTTGAGTATCCAGAAGACTGGGCGTCAGAGGTTTTGAGAGAAGTAAGAGAGCTTGAATATGAGGAGGAACAGGAAAATGAAAATTAATGAATCTTTGAAGAAATTAAAAGAAAAAGGATACAAAGAAAATGAAGATAAAGCTATTTTTAATTTAGCTGATGGTACGCTAGAAATTTACATCGACCATGACGAAAAAACAATAATTACAGAATTCCATGATTTAAAGGTATTCGTGTCAGAAGATTTAAAAGATAAAAGTATGGAGAGCGTTATGTATGAATTGGCTGGAATTGATGAGGAGGACAAGGAAAATGACTAACATCCTACAAGTAAAGCTATTATCAGAAAACGCTAGAATGCCAGAACGAAATCATAAGACGGATGCAGGTTATGACATATTCTCAGCTGAAACTGTCGTACTCGAGCCACAAGAAAAGGCAGTGATTAAAACAGATGTAGCTGTGAGCATACCAGAGGGCTATGTCGGACTATTAACTAGCCGTAGTGGTGTAAGTAGTAAAACGCATTTAGTGATTGAAACAGGCAAGATAGACGCGGGATATCATGGCAATTTAGGGATTAATATCAAGAATGATGCACAAGTATATTTAACAACTAACGAACAGTGTTTTGATATACAAGGAGAAATGGAAAATTCTTTTGTAAATAATGCTAAGAAAAAACCTTTTACTATAAATGATTATTACGAAATATATAAAGGCGACAAACTAGCTCAATTGGTTATCGTGCCTATATGGACACCTGAACTAAAGCAAGTGGAGGAATTTGAGAGTGTTTCAGAACGTGGAGCAAAAGGCTTCGGAAGTAGCGGAGTGTAAAGACATATTAGATCGAGTCAAGGAGGTTTTGGGGAAGTGAGAGAACGCACTAAAGTTATATATCGTGGTTGGAATAAGGAGATATTTATTTTACAGAGTAAAAATATGAATGTTATTGGTTTGCGCCAAATATTTGATGAACTCAAAAGATTGTACGAAGGTTATAAAATCGTTGTTATTCCAATAGAAGTTGATTTTGAAATCAAATAAATAGGAGTGATGAGAAGTGACACAATACTTAGTCACAACATTCAAAGATTCAACAGGACGCAAGCATACGCACATAACTCGAGCTAAGAGCAATCAAAAGTTTACAGTTGTTGAGGCAGAGAGTAAAGAAGAAGCAAAAGAGAAGTACGAGGCACAAGTTAAGATAAGGAGAGATGGAGATGCCAAAGAAAACGGTAACTCAGACATTAGATGAAAACTTATTAGTAGTAGCTAGTAATGAAATATCAGAACTATTATATGAATATGACAGTGAGTTAATGTCAGCTGATGAAGATGGCGATAATAGAGATATCGAAGAAAAAAGAGACGCATTAAAACAAGCTATACAAATTATCGATAAATTAACATGGGGTGTTTAGTGGTGGTTAAAGAAATTTTGAGATTATTATTCCTACTAGCGATGTATGAGCTAGGTAAGTATGTAACTGAGCAAGTATATATTATGATGACGGCTAATGATGATGTAGAGGCGCCAAGTGACTTTGAAAAAATCAGAGCTGAAGTTTCATGGTAATAGCTATTATCATTTTTGAATTAATTATATTAATGTGTTTAGCAATAGCACTGGAGGTGTTGTAAATATGTGGATTGTCATTTCAATTGTTTTATCTATATTTTTATTGATCTTGTTAAGTAGCATTTCTCATAAGATGAAAACCATAGAAGCATTGGAGTATATGAATGCTTATCTTTTCAAGCAGTTAGTAAAAAATAATGGTGTTGAAGGTATAGAAGATTATGAAAATGAAGTTGAACGAATTAGAAAAAGATTCAAAAGCTAAAGAGAGGCGTTGGCTTCTCTGCTCTATCTAAAATAATGAAAGGAGCCGAACATGTTAGACAAAGTCACTCAAATAGAAACAATTAAATATGATCGTGATGTCTCATATTCTTATGCTGCTAGTCGTTTATCTACACATTGGACTAATCACAATATGGCTTGGTCTGACTTTATGCAGAAGCTAGCACAAACAGTTAGAACTAAAGAAGATTTAACTGAGTACAATAAAATGTCTAAGTCTGAACAAGCCGATATAAAAGATGTTGGCGGATTTGTCGGTGGATATTTAAAAGAAGGCAAACGGCGTGCTGGTCAAGTCATGAATCGTTCAATGCTAACACTTGATATCGATTATGCTGCTCAAGATATGACCGACATATTATCTATGTTTTATGATTTTGCATATTGTTTGTATTCAACACATAAGCATAGAGAGATAAGTCCAAGATTACGTTTAGTGATTCCTTTAAAACGGAATGTAAATGCGGATGAGTATGAGGCTATTGGACGTAAAGTGGCAGATATCGTTGGCATGGATTACTTCGATGATACAACTTATCAACCACATAGGTTAATGTATTGGCCTTCAACTAGCAATGATGCAGAATTTTTCTTTACCTATGAAGATTTACCTTTGTTAGATCCAGATAAAATATTAAATGAATATGTTGATTGGACTGACACATTAGAATGGCCAACGTCTTCAAAGGAAGAGAGTAAGACTAAAAGATTAGCAGATAAGCAAGGTGACCCAGAAGAAAAACCGGGAATTGTTGGCGCATTTTGTAGAGCCTATACGATAGAAGAAGCTATATCAACTTTTATTCCTGACTTATACGAAAAACATTCTACTAACCGTTATACCTATCATGAAGGTTCAACTGCAGGTGGATTGGTGTTATACGAAAATAACAAGTTTGCCTATTCTCATCATAATACGGATCCCGTAAGCGGTATGCTTGTGAACAGTTTTGATTTAGTACGCATACACTTATATGGTGCTCAAGATGAAGACGCTAAAACAGATACTCCGGTTAATCGACTACCTAGTTATAAAGCAATGCAGCAAAGAGCGCAAAATGATGAAGTTGTTAAAAAGCAATTAATTAACGACAAAATGTCTGATGCAATGCAGGATTTCGATGAAATAGTAAATAGCGATGATGCATGGTCTGAGACGTTAGAAATTACTTCGAAAGGTACTTTCAAAGCTAGTATCCCAAATATAGAAATTATATTGCGTAATGATCCAAATTTAAAAGGAAAAATAGCATTTAATGAATTTACAAAACAAATTGAATGCTTAGGGAAAGTGCCATGGAATACTAATTTTAAGACACGTCAATGGCAAGACGGTGATGATAGCAGTTTAAGAAGTTATATCGAAAAGATTTATGACATACACCATTCAGGTAAAACAAAAGATGCCATTATAAGCGTAGCAATGCAAAATGCTTATCATCCAGTAAGGGATTATCTAAATAAAATATCGTGGGATGGACATAAACGTCTTGAAAAGTTATTTATCAAATACTTAGGTGTTGAAGATACTGAAGTGAATAGAACAACTACCAAAAAAGCATTGACTGCTGGAATTGCTCGAGTAATGGAGCCTGGATGTAAATTTGACTATATGCTTACACTTTATGGTCCTCAAGGTGTAGGTAAATCTGCTTTGCTAAAAAAATTAGGTGGTGCATGGTTTTCTGACAGTTTAGTTTCTGTTACAGGTAAAGAAGCCTATGAGGCCTTACAAGGCGTTTGGCTAATGGAAATGGCAGAACTTGCAGCTACAAGAAAAGCTGAAGTTGAAGCTATTAAGCATTTCATATCTAAACAAGTTGACCGGTTTCGTGTTGCTTATGGACATTATATTGAAGATTTTCCAAGGCAATGTATTTTCATTGGTACAACTAATAAAGTTGATTTCTTAAGAGATGAAACTGGTGGAAGACGTTTTTGGCCAATGACTGTAAATCCAGAGAGAGTTGAAGTGAACTGGTCTAAACTAACCAAAGAAGAGATCGACCAAATTTGGGCAGAAGCTAAATATTATTATGAACAAGGAGAAGAGTTATTCCTCAACCCTGAACTAGAAGAAGAAATGCGTTCAATACAAAGCAAACATACTGAGGAATCTCCATATACAGGCATTATTGATGAATATCTTAACACACCAATTCCTAGCAATTGGGATGACTTAACTATCTTTGAACGAAGACGATTTTATCAAGGTGATGTTGATATGTTACCAACAGGAAATGTAGATTACGTTGAAAGAAATAAGGTCTGTGCGCTTGAAGTGTTTGTTGAATGTTTTGGTAAAGATAAGGGAGATAGTAGAGGATCTATGGAAATTAGAAAGATTTCAAACATCTTAAGACAATTAGACAATTGGTCTGTATATGATGGTAATAAAAGTGGGAAAATTCGATTTGGAAAAGATTATGGTGTACAGATAGCTTATGTAAGAGATGAAAGTTTAGAAGATTTAATATAATAAATATTGAATAAATATACATTTTAGAGTGTTGTATCAGATGTTGCATCATTTTTTGAGTGATGCAACATGTGAGTGTAAAAAGTAATCGTAGGTGTTGCATCATTTTTAGTGATGCAACATTGATGCAACAAATGATACAACACCTCTTTCCCTTCTCGCTGTAAGGTTCAACCCTGTTTGTTTCCAATGTTGCATCAAATTCACTATAAAGTTTAAAAAGTAGTGTTAGGGAGTAAAGAGGTATAGGGGTAACCCTCTAACAGCTATTTTTAAAAGTTTGGCAAGAATTGATGCAACATCGGAACACAAATATAAATTTTGTATACAAGGTGAATATATGAAAGAATCGACATTAGAAAAATATTTAGTGAAAGAGATAACAAAGCTAAACGGTTTATGTTTAAAATGGGTTGCACCTGGAACAAGAGGTGTGCCAGATAGAATTATTATTATGCCAGAAGGAAAAACATATTTTGTAGAAATGAAGCAAGAAAAAGGAAAGTTGCATCCTTTACAAAAATATGTGCATAGACAATTTGAAAATAGAGATCATAAAGTATATGTGTTATGGAATAAAGAACAAGTAAATACTTTTATCAGAATGGTAGGTGGAACATTTGGCGATTGACTTCAAACCACATAGCTATCAAAAGTATGCAATAGATAATGAGAAATACGGTCTGTTTTTAGATATGGGTCTAGGGAAAACAGTATCAACACTTACAGCATTTAGTGAATTGCAGTTGTTAGACACTAAAAAAATGTTAGTTATAGCACCTAAACAAGTTGCTAAAGATACATGGGTTGATGAAGTTGATAAGTGGAACCATTTAAATCATCTGAAAGTGTCTTTAGTTTTAGGAACACCTAAAGAAAGAAATGATGCATTAAACACAGAGGCTGATATCTATGTAACCAATAAAGAAAATACTAAATGGTTATGTGATCAATATAAAAAAGAATGGCCATTTGACATGGTTGTGATTGATGAACTGTCTACATTTAAAAGTCCTAAGAGTCAAAGGTTTAAATCTATTAAAAAGAAATTACCACTCATTAATAGATTTATAGGATTAACAGGAACACCTAGTCCAAATAGTTTACAGGATTTATGGGCTCAAGTTTATTTGATAGACAGAGGTGAAAGACTTGAGTCTTCATTCAGTCGTTATCGAGAAAGGTACTTTAAACCAACTCATCAAGTTAGCGAACATATTTTTAAGTGGGAGCTAAGAGACGGATCTGAAGAAAAGATATATAAACAAATAGAAGATATATGTTTAAGCATGAAAGCGAAAGATTATCTGGATATGCCTGACAGAGTTGATACTAAACAAACAGTAGTCTTATCAGAAAAAGAAAGAAAAGTATATGAAGAATTAGAAAAAAACTATATTTTAGAATCGGAAGAAGAAGGAACAGTTGTAGCTCAAAATGGGGCATCATTAAGTCAGAAACTACTTCAACTATCTAACGGCGCAGTTTATACAGATGAGGAAGATGTAAGACTTATACATGATAAGAAGTTAGATAAGTTAGAGGAAATTATAGAGGAGTCTCAAGGCCAACCAATACTATTGTTTTATAACTTCAAACACGATAAAGAAAGAATACTTCAAAGGTTTAAGGAAGCAACCACATTAGAGGATTCAAACTATAAAGAACGTTGGAACAGTGGAGACATTAAGTTGCTTATAGCACATCCAGCAAGTGCAGGACATGGATTAAACTTACAACAAGGTGGGCACATTATTGTTTGGTTTGGACTTACATGGTCCTTGGAATTATACCAACAAGCAAATGCTAGATTATACAGACAAGGACAAAATCATACGACTATTATTCATCATATCATGACCGATAACACAATAGATCAAAGAGTATATAAAGCTTTACAAAATAAAGAACTAACGCAAGAAGAATTAATGAAAGCTATTAAAGCAAGAATAGCTAAGCATAAGTAATGGAGGTCTAACATGGGGAACACAATAAATGATATCAAGCCAGGAACATTTAAATATATTGAATCAGAAATATATAATTTAAATGAGAACAAGAAAGAAATAAAAAGATTGAGGTTGGAAATACTTAATCCAACGAAGGAACAAGATTCCAATATTGTATATGGACCATTACAAAAAGGCGAACCAGTTAGAACAACTGAACTAATGGCAACTAGATTATTAACTAATAAGATGTTACGAAACCTTGAAGAAATGGTCGAAGCAGTTGAGAGTGAATACTTAAAGTTGCCTGAAGATCATAAGAAAGTAATAAGGCTCAAGTATTGGAATAAAGAAAAGAAGTTAAAGATGGAACAGATAGGACATGAATGCCATATGCATCGTAATACTGTTACTACTATACGAAAGAACTTTGTTAAAGCGGTAGCGTATCATGCAGGTATCAAATAACATTGTGCAAAGATTGTGCAAAAGGCCTACAAATCTGTAGTAATATGATAGTATCGGAAAGATGTATAAAGTTATCTAAAAGTTATACGACACAAGTACACGAGGCACATCGCTATGCGGTGTGTCTTTTGTTATGCAATCAAAGAGGTGTAAGAGATGACCAAGCACAATAACATTTATAAGCATGGTCGTAAGTCATATCAATACGATTGGTTCTATCATTCAAAAGCATGGAAGAAGTTAAGGGAGATAGCATTAGATAGAGATAATCATCTTTGTCAAATGTGTTTACGCGAAGATATTGTAACAGATGCAAACATAGTGCATCACATTATTTATGTTGATGAAGATTTTAACAAAGCTTTAGAATTAGATAATCTAATGTCAGTTTGTTATGGCTGTCATAACAAAATTCATGCAAATGATAATGACAAAAGTAATCTTAAGAAAATTAGAGTTCTAAAAATTTAAATAAAAAAACATTTAAATAAAATTTTATAGCCCCCTGCCCATTGGCTTAAAATGTTTTTTCGCCGGGTACCGGCGGGGGCCCTTCGCTTGCAACGCGGATAAACTTTTATGAAAGGGGGTCTTTATATGAAATTAACAAAAAAACAGCTAAAAGAATATATAGAGGATTACAAAAAATCTGATGACATATTAATTAACTTGTATATAGAAACATATGAATTTTATTGTCGGTTAAGAGATGAACTTAAAAATAGTGATTTGATGATAGAGCATACAAACAAGGCTGGTGCGAGCAATATTGTTAAGAATCCATTAAGCATAGAACTGACAAAAACAGTTCAAACACTAAATAACTTACTCAAGTCTATGGGTTTAACAGCAGCACAAAGAAAAAAGATAGTTCAAGAAGAAGGTGGATTTGGTGACTATTAAAGTTTTAAATGAACCTTCACCAAAACTATTAACAACATGGTATGCAGAGCAAGTCACTCAAGGGAAAATAAAAACAAGCAAATATGTTAGAAAAGAATGTGATAGGCATCTTAGATATTTAGAAAATGGAGGTAAATGGGTATTTGATGAAGAATTAGCGCATCGTCCTATTCGATTTATAGAAAAGTTTTGTAAACCTTCCAAAGGATCTAAACGTCAACTTGTATTACAGCCATGGCAACATTTTATTATCGGCAGTTTGTTTGGTTGGGTTCATAAAGAAACAAAACTGCGCAGGTTTAAAGAAGCTTTGATATTTATGGGGCGAAAAAATGGTAAAACAACTACTATATCTGGTGTTGCTAACTATGCTGTTTCTCAAGATGGAGAAAACGGCGCTGAAATCCATCTTTTAGCAAACGTAATGAAACAAGCTAGAATATTATTCGATGAATCTAAGGCGATGATAAAAGCTAGCCCAAAGCTTGATAAAAATTTCAGAACATTAAGAGATGAAATCCATTATGACGCAACGATATCAAAAATTATGCCCCAAGCATCAGATAGCGATAAGTTAGATGGATTGAATACACACATGGGGATTTTTGATGAAATTCATGAATTTAAAGACTATAAATTGATTTCAGTTATAAAAAACTCAAGAGCTGCAAGGTTACAACCTCTTCTCATCTACATTACGACAGCAGGGTATCAATTAGATGGTCCACTTGTTGATATGGTAGAAGCGGGAAGAGACACCTTAGATCAAATCATAGAAGACGAAAGAACTTTTTATTATTTAGCATCTTTGGATGATGACGATGATATTAATGATTCGTCGAACTGGATAAAAGCAAATCCAAACTTAGGTGTCTCTATAAATTTAGATGAGATGAAAGAAGAGTGGGAAAAAGCTAAGAGAACACCAGCTGAACGTGGAGATTTTATAACCAAAAGGTTTAATATCTTTGCTAATAATGACGAGATGAGTTTTATTGATTACCCAACACTCCAAAAAAATAATGAAATTGTTTCTTTAGAAGAGCTGGAAGGCAGACCGTGCACGATTGGTTATGATTTATCAGAAACAGAGGACTTTACAGCCGCGTGTGCTACTTTTGCGTTAGATAATGGTAAAGTTGCAGTTTTATCGCATTCATGGATTCCTAAGCACAAAGTTGAATATTCTAACGAAAAAATACCCTATAGAGAATGGGAAGAAGATGGCTTATTAACAGTGCAAGATAAGCCTTATATTGACTACCAAGATGTTTTAAATTGGATAATTAAGATGAATGAGCATTATGTAGTAGAAAAAATTACTTATGATAGAGCGAACGCATTCAAACTAAATCAAGAGTTAAAAAATTACGGGTTTGAAACGGAAGAAACAAGACAAGGAGCTTTGACCTTGAGCCCTGCATTGAAGGATTTAAAAGAAATGTTTTTAGATGGGAAAATAATATTTAATAATAATCCTTTAATGAAATGGTATATCAATAATGTTCAGTTGAAACTAGACAGAAACGGAAACTGGTTGCCGTCTAAGCAAAGCAGATATCGTAAAATAGATGGCTTTGCAGCATTTTTAAACACATATACAGATATTATGAATAAAGTTGTTTCTGATAGTGGTGAAGGAAACATAGAGTTTATTAGTATTAAAGACATAATGCGTTAAGGAGGTGAATGTTATCGCAAAAGAGAATATTGTCACACGCATAAAGAAAAAATTGATAGACAATTGGATTGATCAGTCAACTTCTAAGCTTTATGACTTTAGCCCATGGAAAAATAGATCTTTTTGGGGTGTAATTAATAATACGCTTGAAACTAATGAAACGATATTTTCAGCTATTACAAAGTTATCTAATTCGATGGCTAGTTTGCCCTTGAAAATGTATGAAGATTATAAAGTAGTTAATACAGAAGTATCTGATTTACTTACAGTGTCACCGAATAATTCTCTGAGCAGTTTTGATTTTATTAATCAAATTGAAACAATCAGAAATGAAAAAGGTAATGCATATGTGCTAATTGAACGAGACATCTATCATCAACCATCAAAGCTTTTCTTATTAAATCCAGATGTTGTTGAAATGTTAATTGAAAACCAATCACGTGAACTTTATTATTCCATTCATGCTGCAACTGGAAATAAATTGATTGTTCATAATATGGACATGTTGCATTTTAAACACATCGTGGCATCTAATATGGTGCAAGGCATTAGTCCGATTGATGTGTTGAAGAATACAACTGATTTTGATAATGCAGTAAGAACCTTTAATCTTACAGAAATGCAAAAACCTGATTCTTTCATGCTTAAATATGGTTCCAATGTAGGTAAAGAAAAAAGGCAGCAAGTGTTAGAAGATTTCAAACAGTACTATGAAGAAAACGGTGGAATATTATTCCAAGAGCCTGGTGTTGAAATCGAACCGTTACCTAAAAAATATGTCTCTGAAGATATAGTGGCAAGCGAGAATTTAACAAGAGAAAGAGTAGCTAACGTTTTTCAATTGCCCTCAGTATTCTTAAATGCAAGATCAAATACAAATTTCGCGAAAAATGAAGAGTTAAACAGATTTTACTTGCAGCATACCTTATTGCCAATCGTCAAACAGTATGAAGAAGAATTTAATCGGAAACTACTTACTAAAACAGACAGAGAAAAAAATAGGTATTTTAAATTTAACGTTAAATCTTATTTAAGGGCTGATAGTGCAACACAAGCAGAAGTGTACTTTAAAGCAGTTCGTAGTGGTTACTACACTATAAATGACATTAGAGAGTGGGAAGATTTACCACCAGTTGAAGGTGGAGATAAGCCGCTAATAAGCGGTGATTTATACCCAATTGACACGCCACTTGAATTAAGAAAATCTTTGAAAGGTGGTGATAAAAATGTCAATGAAAGCTAAGTATTTTCAAATGAAAAGAAAATCAAAAAGTAAAGGTGAAATATTTATTTATGGTGATATTGTAAGTGATAAATGGTTTGAAAGTGATGTAACTGCTACAGATTTCAAAAATAAACTAGATGAACTAGGAGACATCAGTGAAATAGATGTTCATATAAATTCATCTGGAGGCAGTGTATTTGAAGGGCATGCAATATACAATATGCTAAAAATGCATCCTGCAAAAATTAATATCTATGTCGATGCCTTAGCGGCATCAATTGCTAGTGTTATCGCTATGAGTGGTGACACTATTTTTATGCACAAAAATAGTTTTTTAATGATTCATAATTCATGGGTTATGACTGTAGGTAATGCAGAAGAATTAAGAAAGACAGCGGATTTACTTGAAAAAACAGATGCTGTTAGTAATTCAGCTTATTTAGATAAAGCAAAAGATTTAGGTCAAGAACACTTAAAACAGATGTTAGATGCAGAAACTTGGCTTACTGCAGAAGAAGCCTTGTCTTTCGGCTTGATAGATGAAATTTTAGGAGCTAATGAAATAGCTGCTAGTATCTCTAAAGAGCAATATAAGCGTTTCGAGAACGTCCCAGAAGATTTAAAGAAAGATGTAGACAAAATCACTAAAATTGATGATGTAGATACATCTGAATTGGTTGAAACACCTAAAGAAAGTATGTCACTAGAAGAAAAAGAAAAAAGAGAAAAAATTAAACGCGAATGCGAAATTTTAAAAATGACAATGAATTATTAGGAGGAAATGAAATGCCGACATTATATGAATTAAAACAATCCTTAGGTATGATTGGACAACAATTAAAAAATAAAAATGATGAATTGAGTCAGAAAGCAACAGATCCAAATATTGATATGGAAGACATCAAACAACTAGAAACAGAAAAAGCAGGTTTACAACAAAGATTTAACATTGTTGAAAGACAAGTGCAAGACATTGAAGAGAAAGAAAAAGCGAAAGTTAAAGATAAAGGAGAAGCTTATCAATCTTTAAGTGATAATGAGAAGATGGTTAAAGCTAAGGCAGAGTTTTATCGTCACGCGATTTTACCAAATGAATTTGAAAAACCTTCAATGGAGGCACAACGTTTATTACACGCTTTACCAACAGGAAATGATTCAGGTGGAGATAAGCTCTTACCAAAAACACTTTCTAAAGAAATTGTTTCAGAACCATTTGCTAAAAACCAATTACGTGAAAAAGCTCGTCTAACTAACATTAAAGGTTTAGAGATTCCAAGAGTTTCATACACTTTAGACGATGATGATTTCATTACAGACGTAGAAACAGCAAAAGAATTAAAAGCAAAAGGTGATACAGTCAAGTTCACTACTAATAAATTCAAAGTATTTGCTGCAATTTCAGATACTGTAATTCATGGATCAGATGTAGATTTAGTAAACTGGGTTGAAAACGCACTACAATCAGGATTAGCAGCTAAAGAGCGTAAAGATGCCTTAGCAGTAAGTCCTAAATCTGGATTAGAACACATGTCATTTTATAATGGATCTGTTAAAGAAGTTGAGGGAGCAGACATGTATGATGCTATTATTAACGCTTTAGCAGATTTACATGAAGATTATCGTGATAACGCAACAATTTATATGCGATATGCAGATTATGTCAAAATTATTAGTGTTCTTTCAAATGGAACAACAAATTTCTTTGACACACCAGCAGAAAAAGTATTTGGCAAACCAGTAGTATTTACAGATGCAGCAGTTAAACCTATTGTGGGAGATTTCAATTATTTTGGAATTAACTATGATGGAACAACTTATGACACTGATAAAGATGTTAAAAAAGGCGAATATTTGTTTGTATTAACAGCATGGTATGATCAGCAACGTACATTAGACAGTGCATTCAGAATTGCAAAAGCAAAAGAAAATACAGGTCCATTACCCAGCTAAGCCCCAAAAGGTTAATGTAACAGCTAAGGCTAAATCAGCTGTAATATCAGCCGAATAGGGGTGATGAAATGAGTTTAGAAGAAATTAAATTGTGGTTGAGAATTGACTATAGTTTCGAAGATGATTTAATTGAGGGTCTCATTCAATCGGCTAAGTCTGAGTTACTATTAAGTGGGGTTCCAGATTATGACAAAGATGACTTGGAATACCCGCTTTTTTGTACAGCGATTAAATATATCATTGCAAGAGATTATGAAAGTCGTGGGTACTCAAATGACCAATCTAGAAGCAAGGTGTTTAATGAAAAAGGATTGCAAAAAATGATTTTGAAATTAAAAAAGTGGTAGGTGATTTTTAAATGGAATTTAATGAATTTAAAGATCGCGCGTATTTTTTTCAATATATAAACAAAGGACCATATCCAGATGAAGAGGAAAAAATGAAATTGTATAGTTGCTTTTGTAAAATATATAATCCTTCTATGAAAGATAGAGAAATTTTAAAAACGACTGAATCAAAATCAGGATTAACCATAATTGTTAGGTCTTCTAAAATTGAATATCTACCACAAACAAATCACTTAGTTAAAATTGACAGTGCATTATATTCCGATAAATTATTCAACATTGTAGAAATAAGAATTGATACACCAGATATTGGCTATAATACAGTGGTTTTATCAGAAAAATGAGTGTAGAAATTAAAGGGATACCTGAAGTGTTGAAGAAATTAGAATCGGTATACGGTAAACAAGCAATGCAAGCTAAGAGTGATAGAGCTTTAAATAAAGCATCTGAATTTTTTATAAAGACTTTAAAGAAAGAATTCGAGAGTTTTAAAGATACGGGTGCTAGTATAGAAGAAATGACTAAATCTAAACCTTATACAAAAGTTGGCAGTCAAGAAAGAGCTGTTTTAATTGAATGGGTAGGTCCTATGAATCGCAAAAACATTATTCACTTGAATGAACATGGTTATACAAGAGATGGTAAAAAATATACACCAAGAGGTTTTGGAGTTATTGCAAAAACATTAGCTGCTAGTGAAAGGAAGTATAGAGAAATTATAAAAAAGGAGTTGGCCAGATAAATGAATATATTAAACACTGTAAAAGGAATTTTATTATCTGATGCAGAGCTCCAAACATATATAAATTCTAGAATATACTATTATAAAGTCACTGAAAATGCTGAAAATTCCAAACCTTTTGTTGTTATTACACCTATTTATGATTTACCTTCAGACTTTATGTCTGATAAATATCTTAGTGAAGAATACTTAATTCAAATAGATGTAGAATCTTCAAATAATCAGAAAACAATTGATATAACAAAACGAATAAGATACCTGTTATATCAACAAAATTTAATTCAAGCATCTAGTCAGTTAGATGCTTATTTTGAAGAAACTAAACGTTATGTGATGTCGAGACGATATCAAGGCATACCCAAAAATATATATTATAAAAATCAGCGCATCGAATAGGTGTGCTTTTTAATTTTTAAGGAGGAAATAAGCAATGGCAGAAGGACAAGGTTCTTATAAAGTAGGTTTTAAAAGATTATACGTTGGAGTTTTTAACCCAGAAGCAACAAAAGTAGTTAAACGCATGACATGGGAAGATGAAAAAGGTGGTACAGTTGACCTAAATATCACAGGTTTAGCACCAGATTTAGTAGATATGTTTGCATCTAACAAACGTGTATGGATGAAAAAACAAGGTACTAATGAAGTTAAGTCTGACATGAGTATTTTCAATATTCCAAGTGATGATTTAAACACAGTTATTGGACGTACTAAAGATAAAAATGGTACATCTTGGGTAGGAGAGAATACAAGAGCACCGTATGTAACAGTAATTGGCGAATCGGAAGATGGTTTAACAGGTCAGCCGGTATATGTAGCCTTACTTAAAGGTACTTTTAGTTTAGATTCAATTGAATTTAAAACACGAGGTGAAAAAGCAGAAGCCCCAGAACCTACAAAATTAACAGGTGACTGGATGAATAGAAAAGTTGATGTTGATGGAACGTCACAAGGTATTGTATACGGTTATCATGAAGGTAAAGAAGGAGAAGCAGAATTCTTCAAAAAAGTATTCGTTGGATACACGGACAGTGAAGATCATTCAGAGGATTCTGCAGGTTCGTTACCCAGCTAATCCCCAAAATGTTGAAGTAGCAGTTAATTCAAAATCTGCAACAGTTTCAGCAGAATAGGGGCTTTCAAAATAAATCAAAGGAGAATAATTTATGACTAAAACTTTAAAGGTTTATAAAGGAGACGACGTCGTAGCTTCTGAACAAGGTGAAGGCAAAGTGTCAGTAACTTTATCTAATTTAGAAGCGGATACAACTTATCCAAAAGGTACTTACCAAGTGGCATGGGAAGAAAATGGTAAAGAATCTAGTAAAGTTGATGTACCTCAATTCAAAACCAATCCAATTCTAGTCTCAGGCGTATCATTTACACCAGAAACTAAATCAATTATGGTAAATACCGATGACAATGTTGAGCCAAACATTGCACCAAGCACAGCAACGAATAAAATATTGAAATATACAAGTGAACATCCAGAATTTGTTACTGTAGATGAAAATACAGGAGCAATTCACGGTGTAGCTGAAGGTACTTCAGTAATCACTGCTACGTCTACTGATGGAAGCGATAAGTCAGGACAAATTTCAGTGACAGTAACAAACGGATAGGGATTTAAGGCGCAGTATATCTGCGTCTTTTTTATTTGAATAAAAGGAGCTAATACAATGATTAAATTTGAAATTAAAGATCGTAAAACAGGAAAAACAGAGAGCTATACAAAAGAAGATGTAACAATGGGCGAAGCAGAAAAATGCTATGAGTATTTAGAATTAGTAAATCAAGAGAATAAAAAAGAAGCACCTAACGCAACAAAAATGAGACAAAAAGAGCGACAGTTATTAGTAGATTTATTTAAAGATGAAGGATTGACTGAAGAAGATGTTCTGAACAAGATGAGTACTAAAACTTATACAAAAGCCTTACAAGATATATTTCGAGAAATCAATGGTGAAGATGAAGAAGATTCAGAAACTGAACCAGAAGAGATGGGAAAGACAGAAGAATAATCTCAATAAAAGACATTTTATCGAACATTAAGAAAATACAACGTTTCTGTATGGAGCAGTATGGGTGGACATTAACTGAAGTCAGAAAACAGCCGTATGTAAAACTTTTAGAAATACTTAATGAAGAGAATAAAGAAGAGACTGAAGAAAAACAAAGTGAACAAAAAGTCATTACAGGTACGGATTTAAGAAAACTTTTTGGAAGCTAGAAAGGAGGTTAATATGAATGAAAAAGTAGAAGGCATGACCTTGGAGCTGAAATTAGACCATTTAGGTGTCCAAGAAGGCATGAAAGGTTTAAAGCGACAATTAGGTGTTGTTAATAGTGAAATGAAAGCTAATCTGTCAGCATTTGATAAGTCTGAAAAATCAATGGAAAAATATCAGGCGAGAATTAAGGGGTTAAATGATAGGCTTAAAGTTCAAAAAAAGATGTATTCTCAAGTAGAAGATGAGCTTAAACAAGTTAACGCTAATTACCAAAAAGCTAAATCCAGTGTAAAAGATGTTGAGAAAGCATATTTAAAGTTAGTAGAAGCCAATAAAAAAGAAAAATTAGCTCTTGATAAATCTAAAGAAGCCTTAAAATCATCGAATACAGAACTTAAAAAAGCTGAAAATCAATATAAACGTACAAATCAACGTAAACAAGATGCGTATCAAAAACTTAAACAGTTGAGAGATGCAGAACAAAAGCTTAAGAATAGTAACCAAGCTACTACTGCACAACTAAAAAGAGCAAGTGACGCAGTACAGAAGCAGTCCGCTAAGCATAAAGCACTTGTTGAACAATATAAACAAGAAGGCAATCAAGTTCAAAAACTAAAAGTGCAAAATGACAATCTTTCAAAATCAAATGATAAAATTGAAAGTTCTTACGCTAAAACTAATACTAAATTAAAGCAAACAGAAAAAGAATTTAATGATTTAAACAATACTATTAAGAATCATAGCGCTAATGTCGCAAAAGTTGAAACAGCTGTTAATAAAGAAAAAGCTGCTTTAAATAATTTGGAGCGTTCAATAGATAAAGCTTCATCCGAAATGAAGACTTTTAACAAAGAACAAATGATAGCTCAAAGTCATTTCGGTAAACTTGCAAGTCAAGCGGATGTCATGTCAAAGAAATTTAGTTCTATTGGAAACAAAATGACTTCCCTGGGACGTACAATGACGATGGGCGTATCTACACCGATTACTTTAGGTTTAGGTGCAGCATTAAAAACGAGTGCAGACTTTGAAGGGCAAATGTCTCGAGTTGGAGCGATTGCACAAGCAAGCAGTAAAGACTTAAAAAGCATGTCTAATCAAGCGGTTGACTTAGGAGCTAAAACAAGTAAAAGTGCTAACGAAGTTGCTAAAGGTATGGAAGAATTGGCAGCTTTAGGCTTTAATGCCAAACAAACAATGGAGGCTATGCCAGGTGTTATCAGCGCAGCAGAAGCAAGTGGTGCAGAAATGGCTACAACTGCAACTGTAATGGCTTCAGCGATTAACTCTTTCGGTTTAAAAGCATCTGATGCAAATCATGTTGCTGATTTACTTGCGAGATCAGCAAATGATAGTGCTGCAGATATTCAATATATGGGAGATGCATTAAAATATGCAGGTACTCCAGCAAAAGCATTAGGAGTTTCAATAGAGGACACTTCTGCAGCAATTGAAGTTTTATCTAACTCAGGTTTAGAGGGGTCTCAAGCAGGTACTGCATTAAGAGCTTCGTTTATTAGGCTAGCTAATCCAAGTAAAAGTACAGCTAAGGAAATGAAAAAATTAGGTATTCATTTGTCTGATGCTAAAGGTGAGTTTGTTGGAATGGGCGAATTGATTAGACAGTTCCAAGACAACATGAAAGGCATGACACGAGAACAAAAACTAGCTACAGTGGCTACAATAGTTGGTACTGAAGCAGCAAGTGGATTTTTAGCCTTGATTGAAGCGGGGCCAGATAAAATTAATAACTATAGTAAATCCTTAAAGAATTCCAATGGCGAAAGTAAAAAAGCAGCAGATTTGATGAAAGATAATCTCAAAGGCGCTCTGGAACAATTAGGTGGCGCTTTTGAATCGTTAGCAATTGAAGTTGGTAAAGATTTAACGCCTATGATTAGAGCAGGTGCGGAAGGATTAACAAAATTAGTTGATGGATTTACACATCTTCCTGGTTGGGTTAGAAAGGCTTCGGTAGGCTTAGCAATTTTTGGTGCATCTATTGGTCCTGCTGTTCTTGCTGGAGGCTTATTAATACGTGCAGTTGGAAGCGCGGCCAAAGGATATGCATCATTAAATAGACGCATTGCTGAAAATACAATACTTTCTAATACCAATTCAAAAGCAATGAAATCTTTAGGTCTTCAAACCTTATTTCTTGGTTCTACAACAGGAAAAACGTCAAAAGGCTTTAAAGGATTAGCCGGAGCTATGTTGTTTAATTTAAAACCTATAAATGTTTTGAAAAATACTGCAAATCTAGCAATCTTGCCTTTTAAACTTTTAGGTAAAGGAATAGGATTAGCTTCTAAAAGTGTTTTTGCCTTTAGTGGTGGAGCTAGAGGTTTAGGAATAGCTTTACGTTTTATAACAGGTCCTATTGGTGCAACAATAACTGCTATTACAATTGCTTATAAAGTTTTTAAGACCACATATGATCATGTGGAATGGTTCAGAAAAGGTATTAACGGTTTAGGAGAAACTATAAAGTTTTTTGGTGGCAAAATCATCGGCGGTGCTGTTAGAAAGCTCGGAGAGTTTAAAAATTATCTTGGAAGTATAGGGAGAAGTTTCAAAGAAAAATTTTCAAAAGATATGAAAGATGGCTATAAATCATTAAGTGATGATGACCTTCTGAAAGTAGGAGTCAACAAGTTTAAAGGGTTTATGCAAACCATGGGCACAGCTTCTAAAAAAGCATCTGATACTGTAAAAGTGTTAGGGAAAGGTGTTTCAAAAGAAACAGAAAAAGCTTTAGAAAAGTACGTACACTATTCTGAAGAGAACAACAGAATCATGGAAAAAGTACGTTTAAACTCGGGTCAAATAACAGAAGACAAAGCAAAAAAACTTTTGAAAATTGAAACGGATTTATCTAATAACCTTATAGCTGAAATAGAAAAAAGAAATAAAAAGGAACTCGAAAAAACTCAAGAACTTATTGATAAGTATAGTGCATTCGATGAACAAGAAAAGCAAAACATTTTAACTCGAACTAAAGAAAAAAATGATTTGCGAATTAAAAAAGAGCAAGAACTCAATCAGAAAATCAAAGAATTGAAAGAAAAAGCTTTGAGTGATGGTCAGATTTCAGAAAATGAAAGAAAAGAAATTGAAAAGCTTGAAAATCAAAGACGTGACATCACTGTTAAAGAATTGAGTAAGACTGAAAAAGAGCAAGAGCGTATTTTAGTAAGAATGCAAAGAAACAGAAATGCTTATTCAATAGACGAAGCGAGCAAAGCAATTAAAGAAGCAGAAAAAGCAAGAAAGGCAAGAAAAAAAGAAGTAGACAAGCAGTATGAAGATGATGTCATTGCTATAAAAAATAACGTCAACCTTTCTAAGTCTGAAAAAGATAAATTGTTAGCTATTGCTGATCAAAGACATAAGGATGAAGTAAGAAAGGCAAAATCTAAAAAAGATGCTGTAGTAGACGTTGTTAAAAAGCAAAATAAAGATATTGATAAAGAGATGGATTTATCCAGTGGTCGTGTATATAAAAATACTGAAAAGTGGTGGAATGGTCTTAAAAGTTGGTGGTCTAACTTCAGAGAAGACCAAAAGAAGAAAAGTGATAAATACGCTAAAGAACAAGAAGAAACAGCTCATAGAAACAGAGAAAATATAAAGAAATGGTTTGGAAATGCTTGGGACGGCGTAAAAACTAAAACTGGCGAAGCCTTTAGTAAAATGGGAAGAAATGCTAATCATTTTGGCGGCGAAATGAAAAAAATGTGGAGTGGAATCAAAGGGATTCCAAACAAATTAAGTTCAAGTTGGAGCTCAGCCAAAAGTTCTGTAGGATATCACACTAAGGCTATAGCTAATAGTACTGGTAAATGGTTTGGAAAAGCTTGGCAATCTGTTAAATCGACTACAGGAAGTATTTACAATCAAACTAAGCAAAAGTATTCAGATGCCTCAGATAAAGCTTGGGCGCATTCAAAATCTATTTGGAGAGGCACATCAAAATGGTTTAGCAATGCATATAAAAGTGCAAAGGGCTGGCTAACGGATATGGCTAATAAATCGCGCTCGAAATGGGATAATATTTCTAGTACAGCATGGTCGAATGCAAAATCCGTTTGGAAAGGAACATCGAAATGGTTTAGTAACTCATACAAATCTTTAAAAGGTTGGACTGGGGATATGTATTCAAGAGCCCACGATCGTTTTGATGCAATTTCAAGTTCGGCATGGTCTAACGCTAAATCAGTATTTAATGGTTTTAGAAAATGGCTATCAAGAACATATGATTGGATTAGAGATATTGGTAAAGACATGGGCAGAGCTGCGGCTGATTTAGGTAAAAATGTTGCTAATAAAGCTATTGGCGGTTTGAATAGCATGATTGGCGGTATTAATAAAATATCTAAAGCCATTACTGATAAAAATCTCATCAAGCCAATACCTACATTGTCTACTGGTACTTTAGCAGGAAAAGGTGTAGCTACCGATAATTCGGGAGCATTAACGCAACCGACATTTGCTGTATTAAATGATAGAGGTTCTGGAAATGCCCCAGGTGGTGGAGTTCAAGAAGTAATTCACAGAGCTGACGGAACATTCCATGCACCCCAAGGACGAGATGTGGTTGTTCCACTAGGAGTTGGAGATAGTGTAATAAATGCCAATGACACTCTGAAGTTACAGCGGATGGGTGTTTTGCCAAAATTCCATGGTGGTACGAAAAAGAAAAAATGGATGGAACAAGTTACTGAAAATCTTGGTAAAAAAGCAGGGGACTTCGGTTCTAAAGCTAAAAACACAGCTCATAATATCAAAAAAGGTGCAGAAGAAATGGTTGAAGCGGCAGGCGATAAAATCAAAGATGGTGCATCTTGGTTAGGCGATAAAATTGGCGATGTGTGGGATTATGTACAACATCCAGGGAAACTAGTAAATAAAGTAATGTCAGGTTTAAATATTAATTTTGGAGGCGGAGCTAACGCTACAGTAAAAATTGCTAAAGGCGCGTACTCATTGCTCAAAAAGAAATTAGTAGACAAAGTAAAATCGTGGTTTGAAGATTTTGGTGGCGGAGGCGATGGAAGCTATCTATTTGACCATCCAATTTGGCAAAGGTTTGGGAGTTACACAGGTGGACTTAACTTTAATGGCGGTCGTCACTATGGTATCGACTTTGGTATGCCTACAGGAACGAACATTTATGCTGTTAAAGGCGGTATAGCTGATAAAGTATGGACTGATTACGGTGGCGGTAATTCTATACAAATTAAGACCGGTGCTAACGAATGGAATTGGTATATGCATTTATCTAAGCAATTAGCAAGACAAGGCCAACGTATTAAAGCTGGTCAACTGATAGGGAAATCCGGTGCTACAGGTAATTTCGTTAGAGGAGCACACTTACATTTCCAATTGATGAGAGGTTCACATCCAGGTAATGATACAGCAGTAGATCCTATGAAATGGTTGAAGTCACTTAAAGGTGGCGGTGGCAAGGTCGGCGGAAGCGGATACGAGAATGCAAAAAGAGCTATTCTAAGAGCACAATCAATTTTAGGTGGACGATATAGATCTGACTATATCACTACTCAGATGTTAAGAGTAGCCAAGCGTGAAAGTAACTATCAGGCAGATGCTATTAACAACTGGGATTCCAACGCAAGAGCAGGTACACCGTCTAAAGGTATGTTCCAAATGATTGAACCTTCATTTAGAGCTTTTGCTAAGCCAGGACATGGAAATATTTATAATCCTACTGATGAGGCGATTTCAGCAATGAAATACATTGTTGCTAAGTACGGTTGGGGAGGCTTTAAACGCGCAGGAGATTATGCCTATGCGAATGGAGGTCTTATAACTAAACATCAAATCGCTGAAGTGGGGGAAGGAGATAAACCAGAAATGGTTATTCCGTTGACACGACGCAAAAGAGCAATGCAATTAACTGAACAGGTTATGCGCATCATCGGTATGGATGGCAAGCAAAATAACATCACTGTAAATAATGATACTTCTACGGTTGAAAAATTATTGAAACAAATTGTTATGCTAACGGATAAAGGAAATAAATTAACAGATGCATTGATTCAAACTGTTTCTTCTCAGGATAATAACTTAAGCTCTAGTGATGCAATTAGAGATTTAGAAAAGGTATTGTCAAAACAAAGTGGACATAGAGCAAATGCAAATAATTATATGGGAGGTTTGACTAATTAATGCAATCTTTTGTAAAAATCATAGATGGTTACAAGGAAGAAGTAATAACAGATTTTAATCAACTTATATTTTTAGATGCAAGGGCTGAAAGTCCTAACACTAATGATAATAGTGTAACTATTAACGGAGTAGATGGTATTTTACCGGGCGCAATTAGTTTTGCGCCTTTTTCATTAGTATTAAGGTTTGGCTATGATGGTATAGATGTTATAGATTTAAATTTATTTGAGCATTGGTTTAGATCTGTATTTAATCGTAGACATCCTTATTATGTTATTACTTCTCAAATGCCTGGCGTTAAATACGCAGTGAATACAGCTAATGTTACATCTAATTTAAAAGATGGTTCTTCAACTGAAATTGAAGTAAGTTTAAATGTTTATAAAGGATATTCTGAATCAGTTAATTGGACTGATAGCGAGTTCTTATTCGACTCTAATTGGATGTTTGAAAATGGAATTCCTATTGATTTCACACCTAAATATACTCATACATCAAATCAATTCACTATTTGGAACGGTTCTACTGATACGATAAATCCACGATTCAAGCACGATTTAAAAATATTAATTAATTTAAATGCGAGTGGAGGATTTGAACTGGTTAACTATACAACAGGTGATATTTTTAAATACAAGAAAAGCATAGATAAAAACACTGATTTTGTTTTAGATGGTGTGTATGCATATCGAGATATAAATAGAGTCGGAATTGATACAAATAGGGGCATTATAACATTAGCGCCAGGTAAAAATGAATTTAAGATTAAAGGAGACGTCAGTGATATTAAAACAACATTTAAGTTTCCTTTTATTTATAGGTAGGTGATTTAATGGATTATCATGATCATTTATCAGTAATGGATTTTAATGAATTGATTTGTGAAAATTTACTAGACGTAGATTACGGTTCTTTTAAAGAATATTATGAACTGAATGAAGCTAGGTATATCACCTTTACAGTGTATAGAACTACTCATAATAGTTTTGTTTTTGATTTATTGATTTGTGAAAACTTCATAATTTATCATGGTGAAAAATACACAATTAAGCAGACAGCGCCAAAGGTTGAAGGTGATAAAGTTTTTATTGAAGTTACGGCATATCACATAATGTATGAATTTCAAAATCACTCAGTGGAATCAAATAAGCTTGATGACGACACTAGCGAAACTGGTAAAATACCAGAATATTCTTTAGATGAGTACTTAAGATATGGATTTGCAAATCAAAAAACGTCAGTCAAGATGACCTATAAAATAATTGGAGATTTTAAAAGAAAAATACCAATTGATGAATTAGGTAACAAAAATGGCTTAGAATATTGTAAAGAAGCAGTAGATTTGTTTGGTTGTATTATTTATCCAAATGATACGGAGATATGTTTTTATTCTCCTGAAACATTCTATCAAAGAAGTGAAAAAGTAATAAGGTATCAATATAATACTGATACTGTGTCTGCTACTGTCAGTACGTTGGAATTAAGAACAGCTATAAAAGTTTTTGGGAAAAAGTACACAGCCGAGGAAAAGAAAAATTATAATCCTATTAAAACAACTGACATTAATTACTCAAATGATTTCATAAAAGAAGGCACTTATCGCACAGAAACAATTGGTTCTAAAGCAACTATTAACTTTGATTGCAAGTATGGTAATGAAACAGTTAGATTTACAATCAAAAAAGGTTCCCAAGGTGGAATATATAAGTTGATTTTAGACGGCAAGCAAATTAAGCAAATTTCTTGTTTTGCTAAGTCGGTTCAGTCTGAAACAATAGATTTAATAAAAAATATTGATAAAGGCAAGCACGTTTTAGAAATGATATTTTTAGGAGAAGACCCCAAAAATAGAATTGATATCTCTTCAAATAAAAAAGCTAAGCCTTGTATGTACGTTGGAACTAAAAAATCAACAGTCTTAAATTTAATTGCTGACAATTCAGGTCGCAATCAATACAAAGCAATTGTTGACTACGTCGCAGATAGTGCAAAGCAGTTTGGGATTCGATATGCTAATACGCAAACAAATGAAGATATCGAAACACAGGATAAGTTGCTAGAATTTGCAAAAAAGCAAATAAATGATACTCCTAAGACTGAATTAGATGTTAATTATATGGGTTATGAAAAAATAGAGCCAAGAGATAGCGTATTCTTTGTTCATGAATTAATGGGATATAACACTGAATTAAAGGTTGTTAAACTTGATAGGTCACACCCATTTGTAAACGCAATAGATGAAGTGTCTTTCAGCAATGAAATAAAAGATATGGTACAAATTCAACAAGCGCTTAACAGACGAGTTATTGCACAAGATAATAGATATAACTATCAAGCAAATCGTATAAATCATTTATACACTAGTACTTTGAATTCTCCTTTCGAGACAATGGATATAGGGAGTGTATTAATATAATGGCAACAGAAGAAGTTAAAATCAAAGCGCTACTTGAAAACGATAAACAGTACTTTCCAGCTACACATTGGAAAGCTATAAACGGGGTACCTTATGCAGGGAGTAGTGATATTGATGGACTACCTCAAGACGGTATCATTTCGGTAGATGATAAAAATAAATTAGATAATTTAAAAATAGGCGAAGCAGGAATTATTCAAAATAGCATTGTACAGAAATCCCCAAACGGTAAATTGTGGAAAATAACAGTTGACGATAGTGGGAAACTTGGTACAGTGCTATTTTATTAGAAAGGAAGGTGCATTATGGAAAATTTGTATTTAATAAAGGATTTGGGAGCTTTAGCAGGTCGAGATTATAGAGCTAAGGAAATACAAAACTTACAAAGAATAGAGCAATTTGCGCTTGGATTGACAACAGAGTTTAAGTTGCATCAGAAAGCTAAAACAATTCAACACTTCGCTGAGCAAATTTATTATAATGGTAGATCGCAAGCAGCAGTAAATAAATCTTTACAAAGTCAAATTAACGCACTTGTTTTGGCACCGCGTAATAATAGCGCTAATGAGATTGTTCAAGCTCGAGTTAATGTAAATGGCGAAACCTTTGATACATTAAAAGAACATTTAGACGATTGGGAAACCAAAACTCAAAATAATAAAGAAGAAACTATAAGAGAACTAAATAAGGCTAAACAACAAATTCTTGATATCGAGTACCGTTTTGAACCTGATAAGCAAGAATTTTTATTTGTAACAGAACTTGCACCACTTACAAATGCAGTGATGCAATCCTTCTGGTTTGATAATAGAACAGGCATAGTATACATGACACAAGCTAGAAATAACGGCTATATGCTAAGTCGTTTAAGACCTAATGGTCAATTTATAGATAGCTCATTAATTGTAGGCGGAGGTCATGGTACGCACAACGGCTATAGATATATTGATGATGAGTTATGGATATATAGTTTTATTTTAAATGGTAATAATGAAAACACATTAGTTCGCTTTAAGTACACGCCTAATGTAGAGATTAGTTATGGCAAGTATGGTATGCAAGACGTATTTACAGGACATCCAGAAAAGCCTTATATCACACCAGTCATAAATGAAAAAGAAAATAAAATTCTATACAGAATTGAGAGACCTAGAAGTCAATGGGAACTTGAAAACTCTATGAATTATATAGAGATAAGAAGTTTAGACGATGTTGATAAGAACATTGATAAAGTTTTGTATAAAATTAGCATTCCTATGAGACTAACAAATGAAACTCAGCCAATGCAAGGTGTGACTTTTGATGAAAAATACTTGTATTGGTACACAGGAGATAGTAATCCGAATAATAGAAACTATTTAACGGCTTTCGATTTAGAAACAGGAGAAGAAGCATATCAAGTTAATGCTGATTATGGTGGAACACTTGATTCATTTCCTGGTGAATTTGCGGAAGCAGAGGGTCTACAAATATACTATGATAAAGATAGCGGTAAAAAGGCTTTGATGCTAGGTGTTACTGTTGGTGGCGATGGAAATAGAACACATCGTATTTTCATGATTGGCCAAAGAGGGATTTTAGAAATTCTGCACTCTAGAGGCGTCCCTTTTATCATGAGTGACACAGGCGGTAGAGTTAAGCCCTTACCAATGAGACCTGATAAACTAACAAATCTTGGAATGTTAACAGAGCCTGGTCTTTATTATTTATATACAGATCATACAGTTCAAATTGACGATTTCCCACTACCAAGAGAATGGCGCGATGCAGGTTGGTTCTTGGAAGTAAAACCACCACAAACTGGTGGAGATGTTATTCAGATATTAACGCGTAATAGTTATGCAAGAAACATGATGACTTTTGAAAGGGTGCTTTCTGGGAGAACTGGAGACATTTCGGACTGGAATTATGTGCCTAAAAATAGTGGTAAATGGGAGAGAGTACCTTCATTCATCACAAAAATGTCAGATATTAACATAGTAGGTATGTCGTTTTATTTAACTACGGATGATACAAAACGTTTTACAGATTTTCCAACTGAACGTAAAGGGGTAGCTGGTTGGAACTTATATGTAGAAGCTTCAAACACAGGTGGTTTTGTTCATAGGCTAGTTCGCAATAGTGTTACAGCATCTTGTGAAATACTATTGAAGAACTATGATAGCAAAACAAGTTCAGGGCCATGGACTTTACACGAAGGGAGAATTATAAGTTAATGAGTAATTTAGAAAAATCTGTAAATATTAATTTAGAGAATACAGCGCATTATGAAAATATTTCAAATCTAGATATAACTTTTAGAACAGGAGAGAGTGATTCTTCTGTTCTTCTTTTTAATATCACTAAAAATAATCAACCTTTATTATTGAGTGAAGAAAATATCAAAGCAAGAATAGCGATTCGAGGTAAAGGAGTCATGGTAGTTGCTCCACTAGAAATATTAGATCCATTTAAAGGTATATTAAAATTTCAATTACCTAATGATGTGATTAAACGAGATGGAAGTTATCAAGCTCAAGTTTCGGTTGCAGAATTAGGTAATTCAGACGTGGTAGTTGTCGAGAGAACTATCACATTTAACGTTGAAAAAAGTTTGTTTAGCAAGATTCCCTCTGAAACAAAACTGCACTATATTGTTGAGTTTCAAGAATTAGAAAAAACTATTATGGATCGTGCGAAAGCAATGGACGAGGCTATAAAAAATGGTGAAGATTATGCGAGTCTGATTGAAAAAGCTAAAGAAAAAGGGCTATCAGATATTCAAATAGCAAAATCGTCAAGTATAGATGAATTAAAGCAACTCGCTAATAGCCGTATAACCGATTTGGAGAATAAAGCGCAAGCTTATTCAAGAACATTCGATGAGCAAAAGCGATATATGGATGAGAAACATGAGGCTTTCAAGCAGTCAGTGAATAGCGGCGGTTTAGTCACAAGTGGTTCAACTTCAAATTGGCAAAAATCTAAGATTACTAAAGACGACGGTAAAATAACACAGATTACTGGATTTGATTTTAATAATCCAGAACAAAGAGTAGGAGATTCAACCCAATTTATTTACGTCTCACAAGCCATAAATTATCCAAGAGGCGTAAGCACTAATGGTATTGTCGAATATTTAGTAGTAACTTCCGACTACAAACGTATGACATATCGTCCAAATGGTACAAATAAAGTATTTGTTAAGAGAAAAGAAGCAGGTTCTTGGTCTGATTGGTCAGAATTAGCCCTTAATGATTACAATACGCCTTTTGAAACTGTTCAAAACGCGCAATCAAAAGCTAATACGGCTGAAAGCAACGCCAAACTATACACAGATGACAAGTTTAATAAAAGATATTCAGTTATTTTTGATGGGACGGCAAATGGCGTTGGCTCAACATTATATCTTAATGAAAGTTTAGATCAATTTATTTTGTTAATTTTTTATGGAACTTTTCCAGGGGGAGATTTTACTGAGTTTGGCAACCCCTTTGGTGGCGGGAAAATTTCATTGAACCCATCAAATTTACCGGATAATGACGGTAACGGTGGAGGCGTTTATGAGTTTGGGTTAACTAAATCTAGTCGTACATCTTTAACAATATCGAACGATGTTTATTTCGACTTAGGAAGTCAAAGAGGTTCTGGTGCCAATGCAAATAGAGGAACAATCAACAAAATTATAGGAGTGAGAAAATAATGCAAATATTAGTTAACAAGCGTAATGAGATAATTTCATACGCTATCATTGGTGGCTTTGAAGAAGGTATTGATATTGAAAATTTACCAGAAAATTTCTCTCAAGTTTTTAGACCTAAAGCCTTTAAATATTCAAATGGGGAAATAGTTTTTAACGAAGATTATTCAGAAGAAAAAGATGACTTGCATCAACAGATTGACAGTGAAGAACAAAACACAGTCGCTTCTGATGACATCTTACGAAAAATGGTTGCTAGTATGCAGAAACAAGTTGTTCAAAGTACAAAGTTATCGATGCAAGTTAATAAGCAAAATGCACTAATGGCAAAACAACTTGTGACACTTAATAAAAAATTAGAAGAGGTTAAAGGAGAGACTGAAAATGCTTAAATTAATTTCACCAACATTCGAAGATATTAAAACATGGTATCAATTGAAAGAATATAGTAAAGAAGATATAGCGTGGTATGTAGATATGGAAGTTATAGATAAAGAGGAATATGCAATTATTACAGGAGAAAAGTATCCAGAAAATCTAGAGTCATAGGTTATAATCTTATGGCTTTTTAATTTGAATAAAGTGGGTGGTGTAATGTTTGGATTTACCAAACGACACGAACAAGATTGGCGTTTAACGCGATTAGAAGAAAATGATAAGACTATGTTTGAAAAATTCGACAGAATAGAAGACAGTCTGAGAACGCAAGAAAAAATTTATGACAAGTTAGATAGAAATTTCGAAGAACTAAGGCGTGACAAAGAAGAAGATGAAAAAAATAAAGAGAAAAATGCTAAAAATATTAGAGACATCAAGATGTGGATTCTAGGATTAATAGGGACGATTCTAAGTACATTTGTTATAGCCTTGTTAAAAACTATTTTTGGCATTTAAAGGAGGTGATTACCATGCTTAAGGGAATTTTAGGATATAGCTTTTGGTCGTGTTTCTGGTTTAGTAAGTGTAAGTAATAGTTAAGAGTCAGTGCTTCGGCACTGGCTTTTTATTTTGGATAAAAGGAGCAAACAAATGGATGCAAAAGTAATAACAAGATACATCGTATTGATCTTAGCATTAGTAAATCAATTCTTAGCGAACAAAGGTATTAGCCCGATTCCAGTAGACGATGAGACTATATCATCAATAATACTTACTGTTGTTGCTTTATATACTACGTATAAAGACAATCCAACATCTCAAGAAGGTAAATGGGCAAATCAAAAGCTAAAGAAATATAAAGCTGAAAACAAGTATAGAAAAGCAACAGGGCAAGCGCCAATTAAAGAAGTAATGACACCTACGAATATGAACGACACAAATGATTTAGGGTAGGTGTTGACCAATGTTGATAACAAAAAACCAAGCAGAAAAATGGTTTGATAATTCATTAGGGAAGCAGTTCAATCCTGATTTGTTTTATGGATTTCAGTGTTACGATTACGCAAATATGTTTTTTATGATAGCAACAGGCGAAAGGTTACAAGGTTTATACGCTTATAATATTCCATTTGATAATAAAGCAAGGATTGAAAAATACGGGCAAATAATTAAAAACTATGATAGCTTTTTACCGCAAAAGTTGGACATTGTCGTTTTCCCGTCAAAGTATGGTGGCGGAGCTGGACATGTTGAAATTGTTGAGAGCGCTAATCTAAACACTTTCACATCGTTTGGCCAAAATTGGAATGGTAAAGGTTGGACAAATGGCGTTGCGCAACCTGGTTGGGGTCCCGAAAGCGTTACAAGACATGTTCATTATTACGATGACCCAATGTATTTTATTAGATTAAATTTCCCAGATAAAGTAAGTGTTGGAGATAAAGCTAAAAGCGTTATTAAGCAAGCAACTGCCAAAAAGCAAGCAGTAATTAAACCTAAAAAAATTATGCTTGTAGCCGGTCATGGTTATAACGATCCTGGAGCAGTCGGAAACGGAACAAATGAACGTGATTTTATCCGTAAATATATAACACCAAATATCGCTAAGTATTTAAGACATGCAGGTCACGAAGTTGCATTATATGGTGGCTCAAGTCAATCACAAGATATGTATCAAGATACTGCTTACGGTGTTAATGTAGGAAATAATAAAGATTATGGCTTATATTGGGTTAAATCACAGGGGTATGACATTGTTCTAGAGATTCATTTAGACGCAGCAGGAGAAAGTGCAAGTGGTGGGCATGTTATTATTTCAAGTCAATTCAATGCAGATACTATTGATAAAAGTATACAAGATGTTATTAAAAATAACTTAGGACAAATAAGAGGTGTAACACCTCGTAATGATTTACTGAACGTTAATGTATCAGCAGAAATAAATATCAATTATCGTTTATCTGAATTAGGTTTTATTACTAATAAAAAAGATATGGATTGGATTAAGAAGAATTATGACTTGTATTCTAAATTAATAGCTGGTGCGATTCATGGTAAGCCTATAGGTGGTTTGGTAGCTGGTAATGTTAAAACATCAGCTAAAAACCAAAAGAATCCGCCAGTGCCAGCAGGTTATACACCCGATAAAAATAATGTACCGTATAAAAAAGAAACTGGTTATTACACAGTTGCCAATGTTAAAGGTAATAACGTGAGGGATGGCTATTCAACTAATTCAAGAATTACAGGTGTATTACCTAATAACGCAACAATCAAATATGACGGAGCATATTGCATCAATGGGTATAGATGGATTACTTATATTGCTAATAGTGGACAACGTCGTTATATTGCTACAGGAGAGGTAGACAAGGCAGGTAATAGAATAAGCAGTTTTGGTAAGTTTAGTGCAGTTTGATAATTGTATATGATGAATCTTAGGCAGGTACTTCGGTACTTGCCTATTATTTAAAATTAATAAACAGTTAATTTTTACATGAATATATTAAATTTTAAAAAAACAAACGTTTTTAGTATATAAATTATTTTGTGTTCGTATTGTGT